>DAOVIP010000317.1 GCA_030671465.1 Candidatus Aminicenantota bacterium
AAAGATTTGAGGGATGCCCAGATTTTATTGAATGCTTTTCTCAAGGATCAGCAACTATCTCCTCAGGAAATCGAGATTCTGTCATTGATCTTCATGGAATTTATCGATGTTAATCTGGCCTATTCAATAACCCTTACCCGGGAAGAGGAAGCCAAAGCCTCTGCTCAGATAAATCCGGTTATCATCAAACTAAAAGCCGGTAAAGTCATTCTGAGAAAGGGAGATGAAATCAGCCCGGAAGATATTAAAATAATCAAATTGATTGCGTCAGAGCAAAAAATAAGGGAAAAAAAACTGTCCAATTATTATCTGATACTGGCCATAATGGGATTCTTATTCCTGTTTATTGCCAAATTTTTCAATACCTGGAAATCCAGTGATTTAAACCGGCACAAACTGTTCGTGGTCACCTGTACCACCCTCTTTTTGAGTGCAGTCATCTACCGAATATCGATATTTTTATTTCCTTTGATTCTAAAAAACATCTCTTTTGACCTAAACTACAACATTGACAGTATATACTTTGCCATTCCCTTTGGTTTCAGCGCCCTGGCCATTGCATTCATCTTTACTCTGGAAAGCGCGGTTATATATTCCTTTATTAATTCCATTATCGGCGGCATTGTGTGCGATTGGGATTTGTCTATTGTTCTCTATATACTGGTGGGGAATCTGTTCATTTCCTATGCCATTGAATACTACCAGCGAATCAAACGTTCCCCTATCCTGAAGGCCAGTATTTTCTGGCTGATTCCCATTAACATTTTTTGCATATTGCTCTTTAACCTGACCGTTCCAAATATGGATGTGTCCCTGATAGCATTCAATCTGTTCATGGGCGGTATATCAGCCATTCTCTCGGCTATTTTAGCCAATTTCATCATTCCCTTCTGGGAAGTTATCTTTAATCTGATCAGTGATTTGAAACTTATCGAGCTCAACAATCTGAATCTCCCGATATTCCGGGAGATGCTGGAAAAGGCTCCAGGCACCTACCATCATTCCCAGATGGTGGCCACACTCTCGGAAACCGCTGCTCTCGATTTGAAATTATCCCCTTACCTGATTACAGCCATGGCCCTTTACCATGATATCGGTAAAATTGAAACCCCCCAGTTTTTTACCGAAAACGAAACCGTTTATCCGGATAACCCCCATGATAAACTGGCACCTCAGGAAAGTGCCAAAATGATCATCGCCCATATCTCTAACGGGCTTGAAATCGCCAACAAACTGAAAATCCCCCAGGTGGTATCTTCCTCTATCTCCCAGCATCACGGAACCAAACTGGTTCATTATTTTTACGATAAGGCCCTGGAACAGAATGATGCCGAAGCCGAGGAAATTGATGAAAAATATTTCAAATACCCGGGGGAAAAACCTCAGAACATTGAAAATGCCATTATTATGCTGGCCGATCAGGTGGAAGCGGCCTCCAAAAGCCTGGCCTCTCCCACTGATGAAGAGATTCGAAATGTCATTCAAAAAATCATCGACACCAATATAGAAGAAAAACAATTTGATGCCTGTGAAGGCATCACCTTTAAAGCCTTAAATATCATCGCCAATGGATTTTTAAAAAAATTATCCTCTATTTACCACATGAGAATATCATATCCAGGCTTTGACTTTAAAGAAAACAACCAGCATGATAAAACTAATCGGAAATAGGTATCAAATAGATGAGAAATACTTTGTTTCCAGATTATCCGAACTTTCCCGGATACTGGACCTCAAGGGTGACATTTCCATAAAACTGGGATCCAGCCAGGAATCTCAGGCCTTAAACCTGGAATATTTACAAAAAGATTATCCCACCGATGTGTTGAGCTTTCCCCTTCAACAACAACTCCCCGAGGGATTTTACCTGGGAGATATCTTCATCTGCTTTCCCCTGGCCCAGGAACAGGCCCTAAAATTCGACATTCCCCCGAATAACGAATTGTTGAGGCTGATGATCCACGGCATTCTCCACCTGACCGGCTACGATCATGAACAGGACGCCGGAGAAATGGAAAAACTGCAGGAAAGGCTTCTGTCCGACCTGCTGAATTTAAAACCCTGATCCAATGACCGGCACACAGTATCTATTTGGAACCGCCGGATGGAGTTATAAAGACTGGGAGGACACTGTCTACCCCGTCCCCAGGGAACCCTTTTTTAACCCGCTGCTGTTTCTTTCCCGGGATTTTGATTTTGTTGAAGTAAACACCACATTTTACCGGATACCCTCCTTGAAGCTGACAAACGGATGGGTATCAAAAACAGAATCACTCCCGCACTTTTCGTTCTGGATAAAGATTTATCAACATTTTACCCATAAACGGGAATGGGCTGAGAATGACATGAGGGATTTTTTTAATTCCTGCCAGCCCCTGATTCAATCCAAAAAACTGGCAGGATTTCTGGCTCAGTTTCCGTATTCATTCAAGTTATCAACCGATAATTTCGATTATTTAATGAACCTGCAGAGCTATTTTCAGCCCCATGCTTTTGCCGTGGAATTCCGCCACAACAGCTGGAACCGGGAAGAAACCATGGATGCTTTCAAGCAGAACCGGATGATCTGGGCCAATATTGACCAGCCGGTTATCTCCCAATCACTTCCCCTGACTTGGAAACTGACCCACCCCGAGATATCCTATTTCCGGCTGCACGGCCGCAATTACCAGTCCTGGTTTTCCAATCAGGGACGGGATGCCCGCTACAACTACTCTTACAGCACTCAAGAACTCACTCAAATTGCTGAAAAGATAAAAAAATTAAAAAAACTGGCCCGGACCATCTTTGTCTCCGGCAACAACCACTACAAAGGCCAGGCCGTCCGAAACCTGAAAGAACTAAAAACAATCCTCAAAGAAAAATAGCCATTTTCTCAACTTCTAATCTTCTTAACAAAAAGTGAATGATGAATATCGAATAAAAAATCTTGAATGTCGAAGTGAAAGAATCGGGGTGAGAGGATTCGAACCTCCGACCTCACGGACCCGAACCGTGCGCGCTACCAGCCTGCGCTACACCCCGAATAGAGCCATTTTATCACAACTAATCAAATAATCAAAAGTACCTTTTCTTCCAGGCCCCGGAGG
>DAOVIP010000382.1 GCA_030671465.1 Candidatus Aminicenantota bacterium
AAACAATCAATACCAACGCAGAGACGGTGTTTTTCCCTCCATGGCCAGGGTGTTCTGTCTGGCCTGCGGGGATTTGAATAATGATGGTTATCTGGATGTCTATTTTGGCCGGGAAGCCAGAAAAACCAAATCCGATAATTTGTCCACCAATAATAACGAGATTCATTTTGTCTTCAGAAAGCATGATGATGACCGGTTTGACCGGATCAACTTTAATATTAACGGCAATTCGATTTTCATTGACTTTGTTCAGCATCTTACCACCGGTGAGACCATTCTGGATCCCTCCAATATTTTTATCGGAGCGGAAAATCAGAATCCGGAGGCCCGGAGGGCGACCATCATGGCCGAATTGGCTGTCGGCGAATCGATGAGGGAAAAGCCCGGAATATATATCTGGAAAGATTCAGGGGTCAACTTGTGGCACCTGGAGTGGGTGTATGATGAAGAGGAGAGAAAAGACAAGGGCCGTTTGCTGGCCGAAGCCATCAGCAACCTGACCGAGGATAACCTGGAAATCATTCCGGCCGATGACATCAATGACCTGATTTTCATCAATCAGGGCGGTATGAATTTTGTGGAATTGGTGCTTCCGGAATTGATCCACCAGAAGGTGACCCGGACTGTGACCATGTGTGATTTGAATAATGACGGCTGGTTGGATATCGTCGGGCTTCGCGGCGGGGAAGATGGCCATTACAATGGCGATCCCTTCCTGTTTACCAATCAGGGGAATCTGAGTTTTAAATTCAACTGGATCATGCAGAATGACCAAGATGATATTTTTCAGGCCGATCAGCTGGTCTGGGGATTCTTCAATAATGACGGGTTGCCGGATATCTTTTTTACCAACGGCTTCGGCCTGAATCCGGGTCAGCTGGGGCCCTATAAAATGTACCTGAACCAAACCCAGAATCCCGGCAATTATGTGATCATTGAACTGGAGGGTCTGACCTGCAACCGGGATGCCATTGGTGCCCAGGTTGAATTAAATACCGCTTCCGGTGAATTCCTGGGTTACCGCCAGCTGGGGGCCGGTTTTAACCGTTCCCAGAGCACCCATAAACTTCATTTCGGTTTGGGAGAAACAAATGAAGAACTCCGGGCCCGGATCCGCTGGCCCGGTACCTCCAGCTGGGACGAGAGAGAGATCCAGATCAATCAAATCAACCGGATCGTGCAGCAGATGTGAAAATTTACAGATTTCTGTGAAAAGACCCGGGTTTCATTTATTACTTCAAAAAAGAAAATAAAAATAATTCAAATAAAGGTTGACAAACGAGATTTTTTATCGTATATTTACGATGAACGATAAGAGAGGTTGTGATGGTGAAATCAAAAACCAAAAGAATCAATCCAGAATATCTGTTGCTGGCTGATTTTTCCAAGGCCTTATCCCATCCGGTCAGGGTTGAAATTCTGAAAATCCTTATGGAAAGAAAAACCTGTATCTGTGGTGATATTGTTGAACTGCTGCCCCTGGCCCAGTCCACGGTCTCCCAACACCTGAAGGAGCTGAAGCGGGTGGGCCTGATCAAAGGGGAGATAGAGGGGCCCAGAACCTGTTATTGTTTAGATATTAGCAGATTGAAAAAAGCAAAGAAGGTTTTTTCAGAATTATTTTCAAAAATTTGTCAATGTTGAATTTAAGGAGAATATAAAATGCAGGATGCGAAAAAAGTCAGGGAAATTGTGAAAAAGAAGTACGGGGAAATTGCCAGAAAAAACGGGGGGGAAAAGTGTTGCGGATCTTCCGGTTGTTGTTCCTCAAAAGAACCGGATTATACAGCCATTGGTGAAAAATATGAGGACATAAACGGATATGTGGTTGAAGCGGATCTGGGTCTGGGCTGCGGTCTGCCCACCGAATATGCGGACATCAAACCCGGTGACACGGTGGTTGATCTGGGTTCGGGCGCCGGAAACGATGTGTTTGTGGCCCGCTCAATGGTTGGAGAAACCGGAAGGGTTATCGGGGTTGATATGACCCCGGAGATGATCGAACAGGCCAATATCAACAATCAAAAAATGGGATTTGAAAATGTTGAATTTCATCACAGTGAGATCGAAGACCTCCCCCTTGAGCAGAATTCGGTTGATGTAGTGGTGAGTAATTGTGTGCTGAACCTGGTACCGGATAAAAAAAAGGCATTTTCGGAAATATATCGGATTCTGAAATCCGGTGGTCATTTTTGCATTTCTGATATTGTTTTGAAAGGAAAGCTTCCCGAAGAGTTGAAGAGATCTGTCGAGGTGTATGTGGGCTGTGTGGCCGGTGCATTGCAAATGGATGAATATCTGGATGTGATCAAAGAAGCCGGATTTTCCGGGGTTGAGATCAAAACCTCCAAATCCATTCGCCTGACCGATGAAATTTTCAAGGATTTTATAACCGAAAAGGAAATAGAGCTCTATAAAAACAGTCGGGTTGACATTTTCAGTATTACAGTTGTGGCCTATAAATCCAATAATTAAAATACTTGAAATCATTCTGAGGAAAAAATGACAGACAATCCTGCAAAGAAGAGTGCCGAACTTTTTAATTCCGGATTTTGTTGTG
>DAOVIP010000140.1 GCA_030671465.1 Candidatus Aminicenantota bacterium
AAAATCTAAAAATAAAAAATGAATGGCATGTTGAGTAAACTTTTCAAATCAGGTTAAAAGGATTCACCGATTCTCAGATAGAAGATGGGTTCGTGAGAGGGATTCCGGCCGATGGCCACTCCCCCGGAAATGGTTACCCGCCCTCCCAAAAATAAAACCATATTCAGCTCTGTTCCCAAGGAGTAGGCGGGATTTATCTGTCTTTCATCTTCCCACATGTTTCCGATATCAACAAATACCGATATATAGAACCTTTCCACGCGCTGGGAAATAAAGATTGATCTTTCCATTTTTGCCAGGGTTAAACGGTATTCCAGATTCAGCAGGAAACCACCGGTACCGCTAAAATATCCGGAAGGATATCCTCTCATCAGATTAAATATGCTCCCACCGGCAATATGATAGTCCATTTTCGAACTGGCACCGCCCATATAAATGTCTCTTTTCCCCTGTCCCCATGAATCACTGATTCCCAGACGGAGGGCCAGGACATTGGGTTTGGAAAAGGTGATGTATTGCTTGTATTCCAGGGCCAGTGTGTTTAAATCAAAGTCACTCCCCATGAATTCAAAATCCCTTGAATAGGTTATTGACAATGCCAGGCCATCGGTCTGGGAAAAGGAATCATAATAGCGTTTTGCAGAGTTAAAAAGAAATCCCAGTTTCAGGCCATTCAGATTCAAATGGAATTTCTGGTCAGGAGAAAAATATTTTTCTGTGATTCTTTCGAAATGAATATTGGAATAAAAATGGGATTGATACTTTTCTGAATAAATCAAAGGATAAATGCACACCAGCTCCAGCAGCCTTGTTGAGTAGTAATATTCTTCATTGTTTTCACCCCGGTTAAGATCGGTAAAATCGATGGCATTGAGTATCAGGGTCGGATACATTCCTTCAAAGGTATATTTGAAACTGAGGTTGACGGAATCGGTAATAAAACCGTAAAATCCCTGAAAGGTGAATGTATGATTGGAGGGGACATCATTGCCGGATATGATGATTCCAGGTTGAATTTCATTGCCGGCATATCGAAAATTGAAATTCAGGTATTTAGGTAGCAAGTCTCTCCAAACGTTATATTTTTTTTCTTTTAGGGGTGTAGGGGTTGTTTCCCTTTCCACCGATTGATTTGAGTTCTTCAGGATTAAGTCCTCTTTTTTTAAATCGGATAGGTCCAGCAGTCCCAGGTTGTATCCACTGGCATCATAATAGGTGAGTAAAACCTCCTTTGGGTCCGGCAATATAGTGAAATATCGAATAGCAGGCAATCCGCTTTTTGTGAACACAACCGCACGCCCGGATTTCAGGTTGACCATTCCCAGCCGATAGTATTGTCGGTGTTCCGAGACAAAATAAATCTCATGATTGTTTTTCCATTGGGGGTAATAATTTTTTCCATCATTGCTTACTAAAGTATTGATCAACTTACCTTCCAGATTGAACAGGGCGATTCCCCAGCTCTCGTTTCTCCTTTTTAAGGAAACGGCAATGGTATGATGGTCAGGGGAAAGAGACAGAAATGACATTCCATCAAATCCTTTTGAAATGATTTTTTCATTACCTGTATTCAGGTTAAAAATCGCCAGATATGATTTGCTTTTTTTCCGCTTCACGCAAAAAATATTTTGACTGCCCGGGAATCGAACCGGGTAAGATAGCCTCTTGCCCTGGCTCAACCTTTTCAGCTGCTTTGCCTGCAGGTCAAACTGGTACAGGTCTGAAAATTTATAATATGCTTTGTAATAGTTGATAGCAGAAAAATAGATATTCTGATTCTGGGTGTTGAAGGACATTCCGTTTATGTTTGATTGGTTAAGCAATTTTTTTTTATGTCCGGTTTGCAGATTGATTTCCCAGATGCCCGGATAGTTCTCATAATTCTGATATACATAAAGACATCTGTTATGATCAATGACCAGGGGGAACTTCTTTGACATTCCACATCGGGTCAGGGGAGTGAGATTTTCGTTTAAGGCAGCAGTCTTTGATACCTTTATGCTGTTTCTGAAATCATTCCAGAGAGGTGTTAACCATTTTTTAAAGAATCGCTTATACCGGTATGAGGATGAGAAATAAAAGAAGTTCCTGGCATAATAGCGGACCAATTCGGGTATTTTTTCTTCCCCGTATCGTTCAATTAAAAATTCGATGAATTTTGAACCAAAGAGGTATTTTGATTCCGGGCCGGGCCAGAAGGTTGGCTCCCCGGAAATGTCATGCCATCTGGGCACTGATTTGGTTCGGGCCATGTTTTCCATAATGATGGAATAATCCGGGGTATTTAACCGGCCTGCCGGATTCAATCTGGATTCCCCGTATACCGCCATCCCTTCAAGCATCCAGGTAGGCGAGAAGATCATGGGATATAACAGAGGATTATGCCCCAATATATTTCGGAAAAAACGAATGAATCCGGATCCTGCACTTAGGTTGAAGACATGGGTGAGTTCGTGACTTAATATCAGTCGAATCCACTTCCGGCAATTGCCCAGTGTCGAATCCGGAGAGGGGTTGTACAGGTAGATGATGATCTGATTGAAAGGGAATATAGTGGCGCTTCCGTTTGATCTATCATAAACATCGGTGATCAATATCCTTATTTTTTCAGCTACCGGATTTCCCCAAAGAGACACAAGTTCCGGATAAAGTGAACGGGCGGTTTGTAAGGTAAAGGCGGCTTCTGCTGCGTAACCTTCCGGATATATGACAATAAAATTTTTTTCACTGATTTCTCTCCATTTTATTTCCGGGTGATATTTGGCAAGAAGAGGCAGCACCAGTAGTGGTGCTATCAGAAAAAGAATGACTCCTCTTTTCACTGAATGCAAAATTTTTTTATTTAGATAAACCGGTTTGATCAAGTAATATGTTTTCCAGATAGCGTTCGGCATCCATGGCTGCCATACAACCGCTTCCGGCTGCAGTGATGGCCTGACGGTAACGAGAATCCTGGACATCACCACAAGCGAAGACTCCGGACAGATTGGTTGCTGTAAGCCGGGATTTATCATTGGAACTGATGATATATCCCTTTTTATCCATATTTATTTGACCTTTAAATAAGTCTGTATTGGGGGTGTGGCCAATAGCCATGAAAACACCATCCAGTTTCAGTTCAAATAGTTTATTGGTTTTGGTATTTTTAAGACGGATTCCGGAGACCAGGTTTTCTCCCAGAATGTCATCCACTATCGAATCCAGAACAAACTCAATTTTAGGGTTTTTCTCTGCTCTGGAAACCATAATTTTGGAGGCCCGGAAAGCATCCCGGCGATGGATGAGATGCACTTTTTTGGCAAAACGGGTGAGAAAAATGGATTCCTCCATGGCACTGTCCCCGCCTCCCACCACAGCTACTGTTTTGTCTTTGAAAAAAAAGCCATCGCAGGTAGCGCAGGCACTTACGCCCCGTCCCATCAAGGCCCTTTCCCGTTTCAACCCAAGCAGGTTGGCGGTTGCGCCAGTTGCAATGATGACACAATTGGTCTCGTATTTATTATTCTCCTCCCAGATGATTTTGTTGGAGCCGGATAGTTCAACTTTGGTGACATCCGCAGTTATATATTCAGTCCCGAAACGTTCTGCCTGGGCACGGAATGCAGCCATTAGTTCCGGGCCCAGTATGCCGTCCTTGAAACCCGGGAAGTTTTCGACTTCACTGGTGATCATTAGTTGGCCACCGGACTGATACCCTTCAAAGAGAAGTGGCATCAGGTTTGCTCTGGCAGCATATATCGCAGCAGATAAACCGGCTGGCCCGGAACCAATAATGATAAGACTTTTCTTTTTCATCGTATAAAATTCACCTCACTTGAAAGGTTGGTTGAAGAATTGAATTTTATTCCATGATGTATAAAATGTCAAATAACAGAATGGCCGTATTTGAAAATTAGCTGGTTTCGGCCTATAATATAAGCCATGAATTATGTTTGGTATCACTTAAAAAACGATCCCAAATTTTGGATTAAAGTGGTGATCATTCCAGCGGTTCTGGCGGCTGCATTAATGGATTTTCTCTCACATATGTTTAAACCCCCAGGGGTATTTAATCTATGGTTTTTTAAAATAACCGTTGGTGTTGCGGTTTTGCTGGTCATTGTTTATGGTATATATCTTTATATTAATCCCAGGAGAGAAAAAAAGGCGGTTGCGGATCAGGCTCTCTTTGAACGCCAGAGGGAAAGTGATTTCAGAAAGATCATTGCCCAAAATCCCGGTTTTCAAACCTTTTGTTATACCTGCGTTCACTTCAACACTGAAATAAAAGCCTGCAGGCTGGATATCAGAAACCCGAAGGCCAGGGCCATGCCCTTAAATGATCGGTTCAAGTATTGTTTGTACTGGGAGTCGCTGAACCGATGCTGAAAATCAAAAAATAAGTTGACAGAGAGCAGTTTTTATTTTATAATAATGAACACTGTTCTTTTATGAGGTGATGGATGCAGGTTAAAAAAAGAGAAATAATGAAAAAAATATTGAAAACCGCCAGGATTGAGTTTGAATTGCTGGGATTTGAAAAAACCACCATGCGCTCAGTTGCTAAAAAATCATCTATTACCACCAGTAATATTTATAACTATTTCAAAAATAAAGACAAACTTTTTGTCGAAATCGTCAAGCCAACCCTCTCCAAGGTAACCCTGGCCTTGACCACTATGGAAAAGAAAAAGCTTACTCCCGATATTGATTTGCTGAGTTTTGGTTCCATGAAAAAACAGTTAGAAATAGCGATCCACTTTATTGATACCCATCGGCAGGACCTTAATTTAATTCTGTTTAAATCATATGGATCCAGTATTCAGAATTTCAAGGAGGAATTTACCAATCGATATTCGGAAATTTTTATCAAGCAGTTGAAATATTTGGAAAAGACAGGATCTCACTTGAATACCCACATATCCCGCTTTTTTCTTCATAACCTGTGTTCTTTTTATGCCAATATTGTGGTTGAAATTATCATGCACGATATCTCTTATGAAAAAATGCGGGAATATTCGAGTGAATTTATGACATTTGTTTTTTACGGGCAACGGGCCCTGATCGGATTAAAAGATGCGGAATAACGAATTAAAAAGTCATATTATACCGGCCTTATATATCGAAATAAAAATATATGGTTATGAAAGTGCCAGCCGTGAGGAATTGTTATGGAATTTATACTGGTAGGGCAGCCCAATTCCGGGAAAAGTACTATATTTAACAGTGTTGTAGGATACAAATCTGTGGTGTCAAATTTTCCTGGTGTGACTGTAAGTTACACCCGAGGTAAAATTTACCTAAATAATGAAAAAATCGATGTGGTTGATATCCCAGGTACTTATTCATTGCAAACTTCGGATGAAGCAGAACTGGTTGCCGTTGATTATATCCTGAATGCCTCGTCAGAATCGGTTATTGTCAATATTGTTGATGCATCAGTTCTCTCACGAAGCCTTGAACTAACTCTCCAGTTAATGGAATTGAAGAGACCGATGGTAATTGTACTTAATATGATGGATGAAGCAGAACGTAAAGGGATTATAATCAATTGTAAAAAGCTGTTCGATATCACCGCTGTTCCTGTAATTGAAACCATAGGGAGAAAAGGTAAGGGCGTTTACGATGTTTTTAAGAAAGCATATAAAGTAGGTAAAGAGAGAATGATTCCCAGAACGATTAAGGGTCCATTTGAACTTGAAAGGCTTATTTCCAGGTTGGTTGATTTTTTAAAGATAAAACATATCCCTCAAAAATGGAACCATCGATTTATTTCAATAAAATTGCTGGAGAGAGATCCGTTAATCAACAATTTTCTAAAAGATTTTTTTTGCCAATCTGACTGGAAATTTATT
>DAOVIP010000278.1 GCA_030671465.1 Candidatus Aminicenantota bacterium
AAACGGTGTGATTGAGCTGATGAAGAAATAACATGTTACTATCAACCGCTTTACTGATCTAACAAAGATCTTCAGCGATGGCAAAAACAAAGTATCCATGATTTATAATCAATAGGTCAGGAGTTCAGATCCCCACATCGGCTACTTCATTTTCCCCGATCTACAGAAACCCCCTTTCAAAAAATTCAAAATTCAGGCACCGTCATCCTGCCTGTTTGATCTTTTTAATCCTGATCTGATCAGGGTCAGGGCGGTAATAAAGATCACACAGATTACCAGCCAGGTTAAGAGTTTTAGAGGTAGGGATTTAACAATATAGACAGCCAATAATACTCCAAAAATCCCGCCTGTGGTGATTCCCAGAGAGGCTTTTTTATTATAAGCTCCGGCTTTGATAAATTTAGCTGAGGCCAGAGGCATCAAAAATGCGCAGGAACCCATCATGATGGGGAACGCTACAGCGGGGGTCATGCCCAGCAGGTAAACCGTGGCCATACAGGGAGCATACAATCCAACTCCGGCGGTCATCAAAGCCCCCAGGATGAAATTGGCAATAATTCCGATAACTAATTTAAATCCGGTCAAACCGATGGCATCCCCTGTGCCCAGGTCCTTGATCCAGCCCATCTGCCCGCAGATCATAAAAAAACAGGTGGCCAGCAGGGCAAAACCCATGATGAATTGAATGGTCTTTTCCCGGAATCTGATCACCAGGCCCGCTCCCAGTACTGCACCCGCCACTGCCGCAGCAATCATGGTGATCAGGGTAACGATCTCCACCTTAATAACGGTCAGAAAAAGAAAGGCCTCCAGCACCACCGGTATGGTATGGGAGACATTCAGCGTGCCGGGCAGGATCCGATCCTTAACCTGTTTAAAACCCCTGAAGAGGGCAGTAGTAGGGGCAAAATTCCCGATCCCCAGGGTGTCAAAGAAGTCAGTAACAAAACCAAAACCGATATTTAAAGCAAAATTGGTCTGTTTTTCCAGATTTTTCCGGTTGCGATAGATATCATTAAAAAAAATCCCGGCAAAACCCACTGAAAAAACACCCAGCAATCCTAACATTCCATAGATCATTATTATTCCCTATATTCCTAAAGTGTAAAAGTAACACATTTCTAAGGATTCTTTTCCCTGGTTTCTTTTATCAGATCCAGAATACCTTTTTCTGCCATTTCCTTTTCAATTTCCTCAACGGTTCTGGGTACCAAATGGGTTAGATTTTCACACCCATCTTTGGTTATCAAAACAGTATTTTCGATTTTTACCCCGGCAATGACATTGCCCGCTTTATCCCTGATCTTGATGGCTGGATCACAGGCCAGTACCATTCCGGGTCTCAATATAACATCCCTGGGTGGACCAAGATCATGAACATCAAGACCAATCCAGTGATCTCCTCTTATCCTGTATACCCCTTCCTTCTCCATATCAATATCCTTTTTGGAGAGGATTTTTTGTACCTCAGCCTTCATCTCTGTCCTTTTGATTCCGGGTCTGAAAACCTGCCGCATGGCCTCTTCAACAGCACATATAATCCGGTTCAGCCGTTTCTGTTCCGGGGTGAATTTTCCATTGATGGGGAAGGTGGCTGAGATATCCACCACATAATACTGGTATTCTCCCCCCACATCCGGCATCACCATCTCCCCGGATTTTATCTTCCTGGAATTCTCCGAGTAATGGGAGTCATACCATTTGGGATCTGAAGGAACAATTGGTTCATAGCCAAATCCCTGCCCTCCCAGCCTTTTGATGGTGTATTCAAAAAGGGCGGCCAATTCCCATTCATACATTCCCGGCTTGGCTGATCTTAACACCTCGATGTGAGCCAAGCAGGAGATTCTGGCTGACTCTCTCATGACCTTGATCTCTGCTGGACTCTTGATCACCCTCAGCTCTCCTATGGCTCTGGTTAGATCCTTGAAAACAAAATTTGGGAATCCCTTTCGGATCTGATTCATAAGATTCAATTCCCTTGAGGGCCTGTTATCCGGATCCAATGAACCCAGGGTTTGGTATAATGCATCATCCCGATTAAAAGGGGTATAGATGATATTGGTCAGGGATTGGATGTGATACAGATGGCGGGAAAGTCCGGATACCGGTGCAATCCGTTCTATGCCTGTTTCCTCCTTTATCCTGTCTACTGATTTTACTACCGGTAGGAACAAAACACTCTCCTTCTTGATCCCATTTATGATGAGAATAGACCGGGGGACTTCAATTCCGGTGAAATAAATAAAATTGCTGTTCTGCTTTGGACCATCTGCACCGACGATCAAGGCTACCCCATCAGGGATGGCTTTCATCAACTTGGCTCTTCTGGTTTTATATTCAGCCTGGTCAAAAAATGCCCCCTTCAGGGGGACGATATATCCCCAGAGGATAATCATGGGGATGAGGATTATTGCTTTTCTTTTCATTTACTCAACTCCTTTAAACCCCAGGTGGCTGCCTTCTTGATGACCTTCCTGGGGGATGGTATGTTTAGGGCTTTTTCTAGGAAGGATGAATCCTCCTTACCACCGCATTTTCCAATTGCCCTCAGGATCTCTGCCTGCACCAGGTAGCTGTCATCCTTCTTGAATTGTTGTTTAAAAAAACTAACCAAATTTGGATCCTTTTTGTCTCCCAGAATTCCAAGGGCAGTTCCCCTGACCTTGGAATTTGGATCTTGACAAATTTTCTTGAGAATACGGTTGCTTATTGCGGTGTTGGTTTTAGCAAGGGCCTGTACTGAGTTTCTCCGAACCGCCCAGAAGGGATCATTGATAGCACTGTTAATAAGGACCTTCTTGACCAGGGACTCCATTTTATAGCTGATCAGTTCAGAACCCGCCCAGATCCTGCCTATGACATCATCATTTTTTAACTGGTAGATCAATTCATTAAGATCTTTTTTAAAGATCCACTCCTTCAGCAGATGGTTCCCCTCATCGAAACGAACCAACAGGGGTTTATCCTTAACTTCAAAATTAAAAGTCTGTTCCTTTTTGGAGATCCAAACCTTATGGGTGGTCTTATCTTTTTGGGTTTTGATCCCGATATGAACCGGCATGTTATAAACCGGGATATTTTTGGAAAAATCCTGGACCTGAGATACTTTCAAAAACACCCTTTTATCCTTCCATTTATAGGTTATCTTAAAAACCGGATGTCCTGGTTTAAAGATGTACTGATCAAAAAACCAATCCAAATTCTGCCCTGTGGTATCTTTAATGGCAGTCATGAAATCGTGGGTGTCAACGGCCTGGAAAGCGTGCTTATGTAAAAAGCAGGAGAGGGTCTTAAAGAAGCCGGTATCCCCAAGGATGAACCGAAGCATGTGCAGGATACAGGCCCCCTTGGGATAGGTATGACGGTCAAAATTCTGGCCTGGGTGTTCATATCGGTTAAAAACGATGGGGCGGATGTAGCGTTTTTGGGCCTCCTGCAGGTATGCATTCTTTTTGTTTAAAAGGGCCAGGGCTCCCT
>DAOVIP010000141.1 GCA_030671465.1 Candidatus Aminicenantota bacterium
ACTGACCGGAAAGATCCCCCCACCCAGGGCCTTGCCCATAATAATAATATCCGGTTCAATTTGATCATATTGATAGCAAAACATTTTGCCGACTCTGCCAAATCCGGTTTGAATCTCGTCCACAGCCAGCAGTATATTATGAGCCCTGGCAATATCAAATAAACCTTTGACATAGCCGTCATCCGGAACATTAACGCCAGCTTCTCCTTGAATCGGTTCTACCAGAATTCCCACGGTGTTTTCATTTACGGCAGCGCTAACCGCATTCAGATCATTATAAGGAACCACCTTGAAGCCGGGTGTAAACGGACCATAACCTTCATAGGCCAGCGGATCGGTTGAAAAGGAAACAATGGTGGTGGTTCGTCCATGAAAATTTTCTTCAAACACAATGATTTCCGCTTTATCCCGGGCTACTCCCTTGATAGTATAACCCCATTTTCTCATGGTCTTGATAGCCGTTTCCACAGCTTCGGCTCCGGTGTTCATGGGCAATACCATCTGTTTTCCGGTAAAATCTGCCAGTTTTTTGGCAAAAATAGGCCACTGGTCATTGTAGAACGCCCGGGAAGTCAGGGTGAGCACATCGGCCTGATCTTTGAGTGCTTTCACTATGGCCGGGTGGCAATGTCCCAGGTTGACTGCCGAATAGGCAGAAAGCATATCAATATATCGCCTGCCTTCGGGATCTTCAACCCAGATACCTTCGGCCTTTGAGATGACAACTTCCAGCGGATGATAGTTATGGGCACCATATTTTTGTTCCATTTCAATCAATTCTGTTGAATCATACGGATTCATGATTCACCTCATTATGATTATATCATTATTTAAAAATTGATCCTCTATTTTATCAGTTTTATAATTTTCGTCAACCTGCTTTCCCGATTTTCACATAAAATCCGCTTCGATCCGTGGTATCATCCTGAAAACAACCCTAAATTTTACTTTTTTTAATCCCTTACTGTTTAAATTCACTTGAATTTTTTTCCACTGAAGTCCTCTCTATAGCTTATTTTTGCAGGATTCTTTAAAAAAATTGATATTACCAGGTGTGGCTTTATAACAAATAATAAAAAAAATGACGGTGCAAATCCCGTCTCTATAGGATTTTTTCTAAAAAGGTAAAATTCCGGGCCTTGCTTTTACCCTTTCGGGAATGATAAACCTATGTTTTATAATGGGCAGAAAGGGAAGGAAAAACATTTTCAGAATTCTTTGCATATTTCTAGGCCTGGTTTTTTCTCAATACTGTGATGATCTGTCCTATGTGCCGGATGAAAATGCCGTCATTTATCTAACCGCTGTTCCCAGCAGTATCGAACCCGGGCAAACCGCAACCATTATGGTAATGGGAGAAAAGGCAAGCGGTTACCCTCTGCCCGGGGGAACCGTTGTTTATCTGTTTGCCAGCACCGGCCAGATTGAAAACGAAATAATCCTGTATGACGGTAAAGCCGAAGCCACCTATATTTCTGATTCTGAGTACAGTGGAGATGTCAATATAACCGCACACAGCGGTCAGGCTACCATCTCTCCTGAACAACTCATTATTACAGTAACAGAAGTTGTAGAACCTGACATTTCATATCTGTTTATTTCGGCTGACCCAATGGAATTACCCCAAAATGGAGGAAAATCAAACATAAAAGTACTTGCTGTTGATGAAGAAATGGAGCCTATTGCAGGTAAAAACATCTGGCTGGAGACTACAGCAGGAAGTCTTTCCGGGAATGGAATTTATACCACTAACAATAATGGTAATGTCGAAGTGACATTATCGACTGGCAAGACTGCAACGGTAACTGTTAAATATAAGGAATTATCCTCTGGTGTTACGGTTACAGTGGAAGAAGAATGATAGATGAAAATACAAGAATAAAGATGTCTTTACAAAACAATGTAAAATCAATTTTTATTTTATTATCAGTGTTTTTGATTATTCTGTTTAATGGCTGTGTGAAAAGTCATATTAAAACAGCTAAAGACTTGAGTAGTAACAAGCATTATGAAGAAGCGCTCGGCCATTATCTAAAAGCATTAAAATCAAATCCGGAAAGTATAGAATTGAAAATTGATGTTGACCGTCTATTGAAAGAAGCATCGCAGTATTATTACTATCTGGGGATGGAACAGGAAAAAATGAGAAAACCCGAGATGGCAGTGTTTCTGTATCAAAAATCATTGGAGTTCGATCCGGCCAATAACAGCAGCCGCAAGGCTTTGTCTTTGCTCATCAATTTGGGAGATAATACCAAGAGTATTGACCAAATTAAAAAAGAGATGGAAATCAATGTTGGTTATCCCGAAGTGCTAAATGCAAAGGACCCAGTAGACCTTATATTCAAGCATAAGGTCAGCCTTATGAAGATATTCGAAGTGTTGGCCAAGACCGGAAATGTAAACATTCTCTTTGATTCAGGGTTTAGGGATCGCAAAGTTACGTTTTCTCTAAAGCAGAGTTCTTTTCATAAAGCTCTGGAAAGATTATGTATGATGTTCAAATGTGACTTTTATATTTTGGATAATCAGAACATCATCATTACGCCGGACTCCGGAGACAGTCAGAAGAGATATAAGAGATTGATGATGAAGAATCTCTATTTTTCCAATGTTGAGGCTCAAGAAGCCAAACAAGTCATTGAATCTATCATCAGACCTGAAAAATTGATCGTAAATAAAAAAACCAATTCCTTAATTGTCACTGATTCAATCCAAAATATTGCTTTGATAGAAAAACTCTCACAATTTATTGATAAACGAGATGGTGAAGTGGAGATTGAAGTAGAGATTATGGAAGTTGACAGAAAGAAACTAAAAGAATATGGTACCGAGCTCTCTTCATACCAAATCGGTGCTGAAATCGATGGGTTCAGCGAGGGGAAGCGCCTGAATAACCTGTTTTATCTGGGTGCTGATGATATTATTCTGTCATTGCCCAAGGTGGTATGGAAATTTTTTTCATCCATTACCAATACCAAGATATTAGCACGACCCAGGATTAGGGGATTGGATAGAGAGAAGATAGAAATAAGACTGGGCGAGAAGCGTCCGATATTGAGAACCACCTTTGTCCCGGTTTCTTCCGGAGGTCAGGATCAACAGCCTATCAGTGCTTATGATATGAAGGATGTCGGGATATTTATTACCATTACGCCAACGATACATCACAATCGTGAGGTCACCCTTGAACTGAATTTTGAACTTACTTATGTGACAGATCTTGGTGGAGCCTATATGCCACCTACACTGGGAAACCGGAAAATCTCTACCAAGTTACGTCTCATGGATGGTGAGACTGGAATTATTGCTGGACTGACACGGGGAAGCACAACAGAGGGATCTGATGGTATCCCGCTTTTAAGTTCTATTCCTATCCTGAAAGAGGTTTTTTCATCCCGAAGTAAAACCAAGGAGAGAACTGATATATTGATCAGCATTACCCCTCGCATACTAAGGATGCCTGAGATTACCCGGAGCGATCTGGAAGTTTATCTGATCGGTACTCACCGAAAAGTCGAATTAAAAAAATGGAAAGGATCAAATAAAAATATAGAATAATAAATTGAAACCAATGAAAATTAAAGCAGATCCAGTGGCGGTAGCCTGTAAAAAATTTGAGGAGGCAACATGTTAAAAAACAGAACCGGAAAAATTATTCTGGGGGGAATTATAATAATTGCCCTGCTCCCGTTTCTATTTGTTTTCAATCTGAACTCTAGAAAGAAACCAGAAATGGTTTTCCCAATGGAATTGATTGATGTGGCATATGATTCCTGCTTTTCCCCCAATGGAGACGGGATTAAGGATAAAATGAATTTAAGCGCTCATTTCAAAGGGAAACCCAATAAAAAGGTATATGCATTTTTATTTATAAAAACTAATGCTCAATTTATTCGTCTTCTTATTGGTTCAGCCCCTTTTTCACAATCAGGTGAAGCCACGATTAGCTTAACCTGGGATGGAGAAAACTGGAAAAAGCAGCTGGTTTCCGACGGAACTTATCAATTAAGACTATATTATTTCAATTTCCCCTCGCTTTTCAATATGCACAAACACGGGGCTGACCGGGCCTTTAAAAAAGTACTCAAACAGTTAGAAAAAACACATAAACACCGGATTATAAAGAAATGGCAGGGAGAGGTGGTGGTGGATACGGTGGCTCCACAATTGATGATCACCACTCCAGAAGATAACATTGAAACCACCGAGACTGTCATCGAAACCACGGGAACGGTCGAAGGTGAAGATAAATTAACCATAAACAATGAAGAAATTCCACTCGAAAACAATGAATTTTCATTTACTTTAAACCTTGAGCCTGGTGAAAATACATTTACTTATATTCTGGAGGACTGTGCCGGAAACCGGGATACACAAACCCGAACCATCACCCGGATTGTGGACCAGGCCCCACCGGTTATTACCATAAACAGCCCTGAGGATGGAACCGGCTATAAAGATCTCCCCATACACGTATCCGCATCCTATGAGGACAGTGGTTCAGGCATCAATCAAAACACTGTGAAAGTCAGCCTGAATGGCAGCGATATCACCTCGGGATTAACCATTTCAGATAGCGGGGTAAGCGGTGAGATTTCCAATGAGGAACTTTTAAAAGACGGAACCAATACCCTGGTTGTTGAGGTTTCCGACAATGCCGGTAACCCGGGGTCGGCATCGGTTTATTTCGATTATGAAAAGATACAGGAGGAGGATCAGACCATTATCTACGGCCGGGGATTTGAGGCTGGAACCCAGAGTCCCCTATCCGGTGCAATCATCACTTCATCCGGTAAAGAGAGCCAGACTAACAGTGAGGGTTACTGGAGTCTTGTTTTTGGAACTGGAGGTACTTATAAAATCAAGATAACCAAGGATGGATATACCGACGTATTCCGAAAAATATATCTGGAAACCGGCAAAGAGGGAGTTGTTGATGATGCCTACCTTACCCTGAAAGATACCAAGACCACCCCCATCGGACCTGATGGGGGTACTCATTCCAATAGTGATGGAAGTGTTGAGGTAATCATTCCACAGGGTGCATTGAATGAAGTAAAAGATATCCAAACAACACGTCTTTCATCCTCCAAGGCATTGCCCGGAGATTTAAATGAAACCGATAATCTTGAATATCCCATCAGTTTTTTATTTTGTGCTGACTTTGGCCCTGATGACATAACTTTCAACACACCTGTTACGATAAGAGTGCAAAACACCTGGGGGTTCGAGCCGGAATTTGAGATTCCCTATGCTTATTGGGATAAAGAACAGTATAAATGGGTTCCGGTCAATGGCATGGCCAAGGTGGATGCTCAAGGAGAATGGATCGAGGCTGAGGTTACCCATTTTACACCCTGGGATATTAATATGGCATCAGGAGTAGCTTATGGAGGACCACCATCGTTTTCAACTAACGATGGAGATTGTCCGGTCTGTGAAATCGGTTCGACAGTTAACATACACAGCGGAACACTCATAAATAATTTTTCAGTTCCGGGAATGAAATTGAGAGGTGGAGATACCGGAATATCTTTTGTTTATAATTCCAAAACCTCATACCCATCCCAGTTTATCAGAATAATCAATTTTTATGACCAAAATTTATTATTGACTCCTGATTATACGAGTTTTAAAATCGCATCACCTCTGGCAAGTGGTGGATCATCAGGAGCAGGTGTTGCTTACTTACCAAAATTTTTCTTTCGTTCTCATCAGCAAAAATACGGATCAGCCAGTTTATTGATCAGAGGAGACTATCCGGGAGGAAGATTTGTTAAAACCGGGCATCAGGA
>DAOVIP010000293.1 GCA_030671465.1 Candidatus Aminicenantota bacterium
GGGTGTTTCCATCTGCTGTCTGGATGATGCCAAGAAACTCTATTCCGGTTTCCGGCTGACCGATTCCAGCAGCTCGGTTTCCATGACCATCAACGGGCCGGCAGCCATCATGGCCGGTTTTTTCATGAATGCGGTCATTGACCAGGAGTGTGAAATCCATATCAAAAAGAACGGCATGGGAAAACAAGTCCAGAAGAAAATAAATTCCATTTTTCAGAAAAGAGGTCTGACCCGTCCCGAATACCAGAGCAAGCTGCCCCGGGGACACAACGGTCTGGGATTGATGCTGCTGGGGGTTACCGGTGACCAGGTGCTTCCCCGGGATATCTATGAAAACATTAAGAAAGAGGCCATCTCCAGAGTTCGGGGTACGGTTCAGGCCGATATCCTCAAGGAAGACCAGGCCCAGAACACCTGTATCTTCTCCACTGAATTTGCCTTGAAACTGATGGGTGATGTCCAGGAATATTTTATCAATCACAATGTCCGGAATTTTTACTCGGTTTCCATCTCCGGTTACCACATCGATGAGGCCGGGGCCAATCCCATTACCCAGCTGGCCCTAACCCTGTCCAACGGATTTACCTATGTGGAATACTACCTGTCCCGGGGAATGGATATCAACCGCTTCGGTCCCAACCTCTCCTTCTTTTTCTCCAACGGCATCGATGCCGAATATGCGGTGATCGGACGAGTGGCCAGGCGCATCTGGGCCAAGGCCATGAAATTGAAATACCATGCCGACCAGCGCTCCCAGCTGCTCAAATACCATATCCAGACCTCGGGCCGCTCTCTACACGCCCAGGAAATCAATTTCAACGATATCCGCACCACCCTGCAGGCCCTGTATGCCGTCTACGACAACTGCAATTCGCTGCATACCAATGCCTACGATGAGGCCATCACCACCCCCACCGAGGAATCGGTTCGCCGGGCCATTGCCATCCAGCTGATCATAAACCGGGAATACGGTCTGACCAAAAACCAGAATCCTTTGCAGGGCTCCTTCATCATCGAAGAACTGACCGACCTGGTCGAAGAGGCAGTCCTTTCGGAATTTGAGCGCATTTCCGAGCGGGGCGGGGTGCTGGGGGCCATGGAGACCAACTACCAGCGGTCCAGAATCCAGGAAGAATCCCTGTATTATGAAGACCGGAAACAGACCGGTGAATATCCCATCATCGGGGTGAACACCTTTCTGTCATCCGAGGGCTCGCCCACCATCATGCCCAAGGAAGTGATCCGGGCCACGGAAACCGAAAAGAAATACCAGATCCGCATGCTGGGTCACCTGCATAAAAGACACGCCGACAAAACCCCGAAACTTCTGGCCGAATTGCAGGAAGTGGTAAAAAAGAATCAGAATATATTCGAAAAGCTGATGGAAGCGAGCAAGTACTGCTCCCTGGGCCAAATTACCAATGCCCTCTACCGGGTGGGCGGCCAATACCGCCGCAACATGTAATCAATCCCCGACCCATAAGTATTTCTAATCTCCAAAAAATAAAAAAGAAACAGGCAATACTATTCCTTACTTGAAAATATATTCGGTAAAAGTTACAATATAAATCAGGTGGGTTCTATTGGGTAAAACAGAGGGTAAAAAGGATTCAACAGGTTATTCCTCTTATAATTATATCCTGGATACAGTACCTAACCCTGTTGTGGAAGTAAACAAAAACCTGATTATTAACCTGGCAAACAGAGAAGCACTTAACAGATGGCCATCAATTATTGAAGGAAAAAGTTTTTATTATACAAAAATATTTGGTGAAAATGAAAAACCCGAGGATTGTTTTGTTGAAAAAACCTTCAAATTAAAAAAACCCCAGACATTAGAGATTAAAACCAAAAAAGGTGAAATATTTCTTGTTAAGACAAATTTCATAAAAGAGAATGATTCTCATAGAGTAGTAGTTCATATACAGGATATCTCTGAGCGAAAACATATAGAAGAGATATTGAGAGAGAGTGAAGAAAGATTTCGAGCCCTGGTTGAGACTTCCAGTGACTGGATATGGGAAGTTGATTTAAAAGGTATCTATACTTATATTAGTCCTAAAATCAAAGATCTTTTGGGATATGAACCCGAAGAAGTCATCGGAAAAACTCCATTTGATTTAATGCCCCCGGAAGAAGCAGAACGTTTGAGGGTAATATTCAAGAATATTGTCTCCTCAAAAAAGCCTTTTGAGAGATTAGAGAATATTAACAAACACAAAGATAATCGACTCGTGATACTTGAAACAAGCGGTGTTCCAATAATTGATCTCAACGGAAATCTCTTGGGTTACCGGGGCATTGACCGTGACATCACCGAGCGCAAGAGGATAGAAAATGCACTAAAAAAAAGTGAAGAGCGTTTCAAAACCATAGTTGAGAATCAGGGTGAAGGTATTGGTCTTGTTAATGAACAAGAAGAATTCTTGTATGCCAATCCCGCAGCTGAACATATTTTTGGGGTATCTCCTGGAACTTTAATAGGTAGAAATCTGAAAGATTTTGTAACAGAAAAAAATTACACCATAATACGTGAGCAAACCAAACTGCGCCAAAAAGGTATAAAAAGCACCTATGAAATCGAAATTATTCAACCTGATGGCAAAAATCGTACAGTATTGGTAACAGCCACACCTGAGTTTGATAATAAAAAAAGATTCAGAAAAGCATTCGGTATTTTTCGTGATATAAGCGAACAAATGAGAATGCAGGAAGAAATCCTGAAAAGCAAAAAGTTTGAGTCACTTGGATTTTTAGCAGCTGGAATCGCCCATGATTTCAATAACCTACTTACCATAATTTTAGGCAACATAGAACTTGCCAAAAGAAAATTAGTCACTGAAAATAAGGCTTTTAAATTTCTTTTAAAGTCAGAGGAAACAGTTCACGAAGCAGTCGAACTGGTTCAGCGGTTCCTTATTTTTTCTAAAGACAAAACTGTTATGATGAAAACAGAATCTATAAGAGAAATTATTCAGAATTCAACCGATCAGGTATTAAGTGATTCTAATATAAACTGTTCATATGATATACCAGATGATCTATGGTCATTGGAATGTAATGTAGATCAAATATACTATACAATCACTAACTTAATACTTAATGCAAAGGAGGCCTTATCTAATGAAGGTAAAATCGAAATTAAGGCCAGTAATGAAGTGGTTAAAGTCAATCAAATCGGAACACTTAAGTCAGGAAAATATATTAAATTAACCATTAAAGATTATGGTACCGGCATTTCAGAGGAAGATCTGTCTAAAATATTCGATCCCTACTTCAGCACTAAAGATAAAC
>DAOVIP010000321.1 GCA_030671465.1 Candidatus Aminicenantota bacterium
AGGATCCGGCGATCTGAATTCAATACGGGTTCCAATCTCTCTTTTGGCCGGAACTCTGATCAGGGGTGACCGGTTTTTCATGGACCAGCTGATTTGAGTAGGCGCTTCATATCCCGGAACCAGTCGTTTGAAGGAATTGACCAAGGGGTTGGTGATGGCGGTAATCCCTTTGGCGTGCCTTAATAGCCCGGCAATATAATTCATAGCAATATCGCTCAGTTGGTATTCGGCTTCGGGATCATAAAAAGCATTGGTCCCGTTCAAAAACAGACTCTGGTGGGTGTGCATCCCGCTCCCGTTGATTCCGAAAATCGGCTTGGGCATGAAAGTGGCATGAAGATTAAACTGAATAGCCACCCGTCTCACAATAAAACGGAAAGTCGCGATATTATCCGCTGTAGTCAGGGCATCGGCGTATTTGAAATCGATTTCGTGTTGTCCTGGGGCCACTTCATGATGGGCTGCCTCTACCTCAAAATTTATCTCGCATAAAGCATCAACCATGGCCTGCCTGGCTTCTTCTCCCTTATCAATAGGTGTCAGATCAAAATAACCGGCTGTATCGTGGGTGGTGGTGGTGATGGCTCCATTGGTATCCCTTTCGAAAAGAAAAAACTCCGCCTCCAGACCGGCATTCATTACATATCCCATTTTTTTGGCTTCCGCCATCTGTATTTTTAATGCACGCCGGGGACATCCGTTAAAAGGTGTATCATCGGGATTATAGATATCGCAAATGAGTCTAGCCACCATATTTTCCTTGCCATTTCCGGGAAAAATCAGCAGCGTATCAAAATCAGGTCTCAGAAGCATATCCGATTCCTCAATCCGGGCAAAACCCTCTATAGAAGAACCGTCAAATAAGATTTTCCCATCCAGGGCTTTCTCAAATTGAGATTGGGGAACCCCGACATTCTTATTAATTCCCATGATGTCGGTGAATTGAAGCCGTAAATGGTTGATTCGTTCTTCTTTTAAAATCTTCAATACTTCATTTTTTTTCATTGAAGCCTCCGATACCAGTTTCCCACACAATAATCAAAGTGTCAATAGAATAATTTCATTTATGTTGTTTTTTTTTATGCGATCATCCAAAAATAAGGTTTTTTTTATAATAATGACATCATTATCATGTCATAATTGTCCATTTCAACCCTCATTGATTTTTCCAATCCTGAATATTGATGAGAAAATCACCGGTTGAACCCATCAGGGTGCATACGTTAGCAGGAATGCGAATTTGTTTTGAGATCCCCATATAATAATAGAGGTTGAACAGGGGGATCAGAGGCAATTCATTTTTCCAAATCCGGTTGGCCTGTAAATAAATTCCGCGTCTTTTTTCCGGATCCAGTTCTTTTAATCCCCGGTCCAGTAATTCATCCATTTTTTCATTTTTAAAACCACTGTAATTGAAATAAGAACCACCATAAAACACATCTTTCATATCATAATCAATATCCAGAAGAAAACCGGAAACGGCCAGGTCAAAATACCCTTTTTTCAAATAATCCAGGAAAACCTGGTATTCAAGGAACACCGGCTCCAGAATGACATTTTTACTCTTTAAGGCCTGCTTAAAAAATAGAACAAATTCCTTTCTTATTTTACTCTCGGAATTGGATAAAATTTTCAGTTTGATCGGGTTTTCCAATTCAACAATCGGTAAGGGGTTTTTATCCGCCTCTTCATCAAGCAGCAGAAATGGGGTTTTCACAATATGGCCGCTATGTTTTAAAAAATTTTGTAAAAAGTCTCCCTTGATAAGACAGTTATATATGACCCGCCTGAGGTTTTTTCCCAGCTTTGAATGATTTAAATTAAAAACCAGATAGGTAAAGCCGAATTTCTTATACCGTAAAATGGAAAATTTTTGCCTCCACTTGGAAATTCGTCTGTAGGCCTGGGTATCTTCAGGCTGCAACTCACAGATATCAATTTCATCATTCAACAATTTCAAGGGTTTCATAACTGTGGAGGTCACAACCGTATACTCAATGACCGGGAATAGTGATCCGGTTAAATCATATGTATTCCGGGTTAATTCAATCAATGATGGCTCCTTGATTCTTCCAAACTTATAGGGACCGGTCCCAGATAATAAACTGTTTTTAAATTTTGCCGGATTTACTTTTTTTATCTGACCCGAATGTAAGATTTTAAAGGTCATCGGGTTTTTCCAAGTGGCTAATTTTTCATTCAAGATCAAGCGAATACAGTAACGACCAATTTTTTCTATGGAATGAATGAAATCAAACGTGGATAAATATGGAAAGTGAATTTCCGGGTTTCTCAATAGCCTGAATGTCGCCATTACATCTTCAGCATCCAGTTCCTTCCCATCTGAAAAAAACCGGTTTGCCTTCAATCGCATCACAATGATCTTCCCATTTGGATTTAGCAGGGTTTCCTCTACCAGGCCACTCCGTATCTCCCCCGCTTCATCAAAGTAATACAATGAATCAAAAATCTTGTTGATTACTGCCTGTGAAATCTCGTCGGTAACATAAACCGGATTCAGAGACAACGGGAAATTATGTATCCCTATTCTCAAAACATGTTTGCCCTGATTTGAAAACAAAGAAAGTGAAAAAAATAATATAAAAGACCAGATCAGTCCTTTTTTCATCATAACCCCCTGATTCATACACTATTGCTAACAATCATTTATCAAGCACAAGAAAAGTGTATTGTAATGAATTCAGGAAATGAAGTCAAAAATTTCCCTTTTAATAACTGAAAAAGTGAAATTCTGAATACGGTGAGTATATTGATTAATTGGCCAGGCGAACTTCCTTGATTTCCGGAATTTCTTCGATCATCATCTTTTCCACATAGCCCTTTATGGTCATGGTACTCATGGGACAGCCATGACAGGAACCAGTCAGATTGACCAGAACCGCTTTTTCATCTTCCAGAACATCAACCAGTTCAATACCGCCTCCATCTGCTTCCAGAGCCGGCCTGACTTTTTCTATTACTGTATTTACTCTTTCTCTTAAATCCATTTTTTTCTCCTTGGCTTTATATCAACCTTGTTCTTTTTATCAAATTCTAAA
>DAOVIP010000269.1 GCA_030671465.1 Candidatus Aminicenantota bacterium
CAAAATCAAAGGCTTATCAATATGTATTTAATGGCTTATATCCCAAGATAAAACGCTTAGATGCATCAAGTATCCAATTGCCCGCTTTGACCATCGATTTTATTGTTGGGTTTCAAGACGAACTGGCCCCGCAGACCGCTGTTTGGATTGAAAATAAAAAGGGTGAATTTATTAAAACCATCTATGTGTCAGGTTTTAGCGGATATGCCAAAGAACAGCAGGTTAATCTCTCCTCCTGGACTGATGCATCCAATTTTGTTGATGTGGATGGAGTTACCAGTGCCAGTATTGATTTGGGTCACCATGTTTATGTCTGGGATTTAAAGAATTATAATGGTGAGAATGTCAGGCCGGGGGAGTATATTGTGAAAGTTGAGGTGGCTTATTGGCCCAGCATGGAATATCAACTGGTTTCAACCTCTATTGATGTGGGGAAGGGCAAAACATCCTCTTTAAAAAAAGAAGACAATCTTATCCCTTATCTGGAAGTGAAATATTATCCGGTTGATATCAAATAAAGTAAAGGGAAATTAGTTATCCGGTGATTGGTGTTTATCCGAGCTTTCGGCGGCAGCTAGGGCAAATTTTCCAGTGAGGCTTTACTTGTTCACCGCATTCACAGATATTCAATGATAAATTGTTTTCACAATTGGGACAAATTGCCCATTCGGATTTGACCTCTTCATTACATTTGGGGCATTTTAAAATATTTTTAACCTTTTCACTTTTGTAAATTAGCTCCTTTTCTCCAGGTCCATTTTTTTCCTGTTCAGCTAGTTTATACAATTCAGCGGCAATTTTCTTTTGAGAATTGATCAGTGCAATTTCTGAAGCTTTTATATATTCCTTTTTGTTTCGATAGTATATAACATACTGGTTCAAACAATAACTGACCTTTTCGTTTCGGATTTCAGTTTCTTCCTCGGATAGATACTTCTTGGCGATCCTTCCGTAATATTTGAAAAACAATTGCAATGAGAGTTCGGTTTCATTGATTTTTATCAAATCATAGGCAATATTAAATGGATCAAAATCTTCCAAACTGTCTATGAACTCTTTAAGAAAATTGAGATCCTTTGCCGTTTGAAGATGATAGGTATAATTGCGGTAGGGATTATATCGATAATCTTTGGAAAGGTCTGTTCCGATTTGCACTTCGGTTAGCATGAGAGATTTCAAGCATTCAGCTGCCTGAATAGACATTTTTGCTTTGGCATAGCATTCAGTTGCATGTTTCAGCCAGACCTCATTTTTTATTGCTTGGCTTGATTTACCTTGATTGACCAGGTAAAAACCCCTCTTATACAGTTCAGCTGCATTTTTGTATTCATCGGCCTCTTTTAATCTCCCGGCCAGGACAATGATTAAAGGAGTTCCGGTCGGGGTGAATGTCTCAACATCCTGAATATATCGAATAAACCGTCGAGTCTGGTTATTTTTTTTCAGCCAGTTTTCTATGGTGATAGAGTTATTTTCCTCAAGCTGATATGTTTCCCATAATTTCCCGCTTTTAAAGCATTTTTCGATTGCTCTTCTGGCCAGGTCAATTTCGTTGTTTTGGATGAATAGGCTTGCCGCATCATTCCATTTACCGGTATTTGTTAGAATCTCGCCTGCCTTGACGATATTACCGGTTCTCAGGTATTCCTGATAGGCATCGGTTAACTGGCCCCTTTTTTCATAGAGTTCTCCAGTACTGGACTTTCTTGCTATTATCTGCTTAATCTTCTCTAACATCTCAACCTGAATCCGATGAGCAATTTATAACAGTCTGATATTCTTTTGTCAATATATTTCATTTAAAATTAAAATTTTAATTCACCATGGTTTTAATTTACTCGATTTTATGGTATGTCTAAGTCAGAAAATGAAAAAGCAATATAATTTGAATGGAAATTTGATTTTTGAATCTCCGGATGGGAATGGCTGGGTAGAATGGGTTGAAGCGGATGATGGAACCCTGCATTGTTTGGTCGGGGATATAAAAATTGATAAAGAAATAGATGTAACCATTCTGAGTACTTTTAAAAACAGAAGTGATGAGACGCGATTTAAAACCGTGGTAGAAGTTAAAGAATATGTGAAATCTCTCCCGCAGTGGAATAAAACAAAATATTACTCCAAGATTACCGAACTGGGGAGTTCCGGATTGTTGGATTGTAAGACCGGTGATGTGATTGATGCCGGGTTTGAATATGATTTACATCCGCATCTGGTGATAAAATTCAACAATATCAACCGAAAAGAGCCCTGCGCTATGTGCGGAAGCAGGAGTCAGACCAAGATACCCCTGGGACTTTTTTTATTTGATTATTCATCATCCGCTGTTTTCAGGCCAGTTTGCAATGGTTGTGGAGAAAAGTACGCACCGATACTAGTCCGGCTGCTGACCGATTTTTACCAGAATGAGGATGACTCCACCCGGTTACCCATCCAGGAATGATTGCTCATCTCTTATAGACGAAACAGGTCAAGGGTTCGATACTGGAGGGCCTCTTGAAGATGGCTGGTTTTAATTTCAGCTGCATTTTCAAGATCGGCAATGGTTCTGGCAATTTTCAGGATTTTAAAATAACTCCGGGCGCTTAAATTCAATTTGTCAATGGCGCTGTTTATGAGCTCTTCACTTTGGCGGGTGAGGGAACAAAATTGTTTTATTTCCTTATTGGACATTTGCCCATTGGCAAAAATTTTGTGTTTGAGGTTTTTGAAACGCTGGAGTTGAGCTTGTCTGGCTTTCACCACTCGGTGCTTGATATCCTTGGAACTTTCTGCCTGAACAGTGGAGGTGATTTCATCAATTTTGACCTTTTTCACCTCAATTTGCAAATCAATTCGGTCCAGCAATGGTTTTGAAATTTTTGAATAGTAGTTTCTTCGCTGTGATTCCGTGCAATTGTAATATTGATATTCCTTGATTCCGATTGAGTCTTCACAGGGGTTCATGGCAGTAACCAGCATGAATTTTGCCGGAAATGTATGGGTAGTCAGAGAACGGGAGATGGTAATCTCTCCATTTTCCAGGGGCTGTCTTAATACTTCTAAGGCAGTTTTTTTAAAGTATGGGAGTTCATCCAGGAACAGCACACCATTGTGAGCCAGCGATATTTCCCCTGGGATCGGATATTTACCGCCCCCGGTAATTCCCACATCTGAAATGGTATGGTGGGGAGAGCGGAAGGGCCTCTTGGAAACAATGGAGTTATCCTGGTTTAAATAGCCGGTAGCACTGTAGATCAATGAGGTTTCCAGAGTCTCCTCTTCTTCCATATCCGGGAGAATGGATGGTAAGGCTTTTGACAGCATGGATTTACCGGATCCGGGCGGTCCGATCATCAATACGTTATGAAAACCGGCAGCCGCTATTTCCATAACCCGTTTGGCCAGGTACTGGCCCTTGATTTCACTGAAATCTTCTTCCTGGTTTTCCCTGGCCTTAATGATGCGGGATCCCTTGAACGGTAGAGTTTGATCCGGGGCAATAATGAAATCCATTACGGATTTCAGGTTTTCAAAGGCATAGATATCGATTCCGCTGACAAAAGACGCTTCATTACCGTTTTTGTAAGGGATAACCACTCC
>DAOVIP010000174.1 GCA_030671465.1 Candidatus Aminicenantota bacterium
AACCCCTCATGGCCTGGCAATAGGTATTGTTTGTGTAATACAATTGGGAATTAAAATAGACATTTGTTACTTTATAAAGTGATGTCGCCGGCAGCATCATAACAGAAGGGTAGGTGGCTCCCCAGGAAGTATAAGCTCCATTGTCTTGAAGTACCTCGATATGTCGGAAAGTAAGCTTCCCCTTGGTATCACATCCCTGAGAAATATTGATAACGGATGATTGTCTGGGAGAAAGGTTGGCAAATTCCTCATCCCTGGTATAAACTATTTTAACTGGATTTCCTGAATAAAAAGCCAACAATATGGCGATATATTCATAAGCATGGGTATCAAGTCCAGTTCCGAAACCTCCTCCCAGCGTAGGGACTATAACTCGGGAATTTTTTCCGTATAGTCCCATACTGGAAAGAGCTTTATTAAAATCTCGTTGGGCGAGAAAAGGGATCTGGGTTTTGGCCCACATGGTGAGGTTGTTGTTCATATCAAACTCGGCGATACAACCAGCGGTTCCCATGCAGCTCTGTTGAACCAGTTGGGTGGAGAAATTACTTTCTGCTATATATTCTGATGCTTTTTTACCAGCTAAAAGATCTCCTGACTGGTGGAAAAATTTCAGTGGAAGTTTGTTGTCTTTCCTGGGTCTCCCTTGGGGATCTGTTTCATGAATCAAGAGAGCACCTTGCTTCATTGTTTCTTGAAGGGTAAAAACACCTGGAAGAGATTCGTACTCTACCTCAATAAGATCAATTGCTTCAGCAGCAATGTCTGGATCTGTGGCTGCAACCGCAGCAATTTCATCCCTGAATTGACGTACTTTGATTTTTTTCAAAGCAAAGTTATCACCAATGAATCCAATTCGTAGCTCTGGGGTATTAAATGCTGTGATCACCGTCTTGACACCTGGAAGTTTTTCTGCCCTTGAAGTATCGATGTTCAAGATTTTTGCATGAGCATAATCACTGAATTTAATTTTTCCGAAAAGCATTCCTGGTCGTTCAAGATCATGGATGTATAGAGCCTTTCCCGCTGCTTTATCCGGTGCATCAGGTCTGGGAAGCTCTTTTCCTATATACTGAAAATCAGTCATTTGCTTTTCTTTAATGTATTGGCTGCTAATTTTACAGAATCAATAATCTGAACATATCCTGTGCAGCGACATAGATTCCCCACCAATGTATTGCGGATTTCCTCATCTGTGGGATTTGGATTTGAATCCAGCAGTGCTTTAGTTGACATGATCATACCAGGAGTACAGAATCCACACTGAATTCCTCCCTTTTCAACAAAGGCCTTCTGAATAGCTGAAAGTTGGTTTCCTCTGTTTAAGAGTCCCTCAATTGTTATTACTTTTTTCCCTTCAACCTCTATGGCTGGATAAAGACAAGAATTTACCGCCCGACTATCTACTATAACTGTACAGGCACCACATTCACCTTCTCCGCATCCCTCCCTGGTTCCATGGAGGTTCAGAGGCCCACGGAGTATATCGATTAATCGTTTATGTGTTTCTACGGCTATGGTTACTTCTGAATCGTTCAAAACAAAATTTATTTCCTTTTTCATACTTTTTTTTATCCTAATAATTCCTGAATCGCTTGTTTAATAAAAACTCCTATTATTTCTCGACGGTAAACATCAGTAGATCGGACATCGGTTATAGGAGAAATACTATTCAGGGCAATTTTTTGAGCTTCTTTAATCATTTCACTTGTTATTATTGAATTCTGGAATAATTCCTCCACCTGGTATAACCGAAGAGGAACCGGAGCCACAGAACCTGCTGCAATCCTGGCCTGCAGGCAGGTTTTTTCTTTCATTTCCAGAAGAACAGCTACACTGGCAATAGCCAGATCCATTCTCACCCGTCCCTTTTTTAAAAAGGTTGACTGAAAATTGGAAGATGATTTATCAATATGGATTTGGGTTAAGATTTCAGTTTGGTTTAGACAACTTTTAGCTGGACCTAAAAAGAATTCGTTTAGAGGAACTTCTCTACTGCCTTTTGAGTTTGTCAGTATTGCTCTGGCTTCCAATACCAGGAGTGGCAGTGCAGTATCTGCACAGGGAGAGCAGTTACAGAGGTTACCTCCAATGGTGGCAACGTTGCGTATCTGGGGGCTACCTATCATCTTAGCAGCCTGAATCAAGATCGGAAATAGGCTAGCCAGTTTAGTATGATTGATCAAATCTGTTATAGTTGTCAGGGATCCTATACTAATTACATCTTCAGTTTTGATTACTGAAAGCTCGGGTATGGATCTTAATGAGATCAGAGTTGATGGTTTAATTTCGCGGTTTTTAATTTTCACCATCAGGTCTGTTCCGCCGGCAATATACCAGGAATCAGGATATTTTTCCTTCAGTTCCCAGATTTCCTTTAAAGATTTTGGATTAAAATAATTAAATTTGTTCATGCTACCACACCCTGTTCTCGAAGAGATGTGATTCGGCTGGATGAGAGGCCAATTTCTTCTAAAAGTGAGTTAGTATGCTCTCCATAAGCTGGAGCAAAAGGAAGTTTATTCTTGATTTTTTTGAGATATTCAGTGTTCTGAGCAGGTGGAGGGAGGCGTACTGTTCGATCATCTGGGGTTATAGTGTTGAGAGCATTTTCAGCTATGAAAGGAAGATCAGCTACCTCTTCGATAGGAGTTATTGGTGAATGGGGGATTGCAGCTTTTGCTAAAACTTCTGCAATTTTTTTAGCTGAAAATTTCTTGGTAATAGCATCTATTCCCCCAAATAGTTCAATTTTATTTATACGTCGACCTTCATTGGTGCTATATCGTTCTTGGTCTAGTCCAGAAAACATAGGTATTTGGGTGAAACGTATCCATTGTGAATCACTACCAATAGCAATATAAATATATCCGTCCGAGGTTTTATAAGAATTAACTGGGATAAATTGTCGGTGCTGATTTCCAGACCTTTTTATCTCGGATGGAGGGCTTCCCATATCTAGCATGGGTAGAAATGTGTGAAGCCAAGATACTGCTACCTGTGCCATTGAAATATCAATCTTTTTACCCTTTCCGGTTTGCATACGCTCCATAAGGGCCAATATAATCTGGGTAAAAGCCTCATCCCCAGCTTTTAGGTCTACTAAAGGTATTCCGCACTGAAGGGGGGGGCCATCTGAATGTCCGGTTATGTCCATATACCCACATAATGCCTGAATCACCGGATCATACCCAGGAACATCAGGATACTTGGAACCCATTGCTGAGATACTACACCAGATAAGATCCTTTCGGACACTGCTTAAGGTTTCATAATCCAATCCCAGTTGTTTATGACGTATAGGCATTGTATTGGTACAGAATACATCAACATTCAGTTTAGATATTAATTGTTTTATCAATTTCTGTCCGGCCTCTTTTTTTAGATTGATAGCAATGGCCTCTTTTCCAAGGTTGGGAGCAATAAAATAGCTGTGCCTATCTTTACCCGCTACCGGTCTGCCTATATAACGATTGGGATCGCCCTTTGTTTTCCGACCGGGTAAGGGAGTTGGCTCTAGTTTTATCACTCGCCAACCAAGATGTACAAACCTAAGTGTGGCATAGGTCATGGTCAGAGCCTGCTCCATACTGAGAATAACTTGAGGTTTCAAGCTTGGGACTCCTTTAAAACCTGATTTGATTAATATTAACCGGGATGTGATTCATGTTAACTATTTTATATTTCACATGAGAATTTTAATGGAAATATGATCGTATTTCAATAAAGTTGTGGTTTTTTTTTATTTTCAGTAAAAGAAAATAGATTTTTATTGAAATATTTTTATATTTTTTTTGATTTTTTTCTTGGCTTTATGTATCAGGGATTCAACTGCGGATTTGGAAGTTTTCATGATCTGAGCAATTTTCTTTTGTTTCAGGTTATCGTAATAAAATAAATAAAAAGCTTTTTTTTCTCTATTGGACAATAGATTGATTGCTTTTTCCAATTGTTCTATTTGGATGTTTTTGCATTCATTTATTTCTAAATGAATGGCAGGATCAAGTTTTGATAAATTATTCAGATATTCATCCTTTATTGAGATATTATCTAAAGAGAGAAACCGAACTAATTTTTTTCTCTTTTGATAATTGATTAGGGTATTGGAGGCAATCCGGTAAATCCAGGTGTAAATATTTGCCTGACCTTTAAAAGTGGATAATTTTTTTATAACCTTTAAGAAAATTTCCTGGGTTATTTCTTCTGATTCTTGTTTGTCTTTCAGGTAAAATAAGGATAATTTATAGATTTTTTGATAATAGCTATCTACTATTTTTTCAATAGAGATCTTATTCTCTGGCATTCTTAATTATTATAGAATTATGTATAAAAAAATTGCAAATTAATTCTATAAAATTTTCTTATCTCCCCAAACAAATATTTTTTAAATATTTAAATGAAGGAAACGAGAACCGGAGTCCCCGTTACCTTTGAATTAGTTATTATTTTTCTGCTTTCTTCTCTTCTTTTTTGTGTTTACAATCTTTTTTGTGGTGATGTTGGCATTCAACTTTTTTCAGTTCCGTACTACATTTTGGGCATTTTCCCGGTTTGTCAGATTTGTATTTACATTCTTTCATGGGACAGACATAAACTGCTTTGTGTTCATGTTTTTTCAATTCCATTCCGCATTTGGATTTGGTGTGGCAGTCACACTTGATTTTTTTCAATTCCATTTCGCATTTCGGGCATTTACCCGGCTTGTCAGATTTGTATTTACATTCTTTCATAGGGCAAACATAAACTGTTTTACATTCATGCTTTTTTAATTCAACACCACATGTCGGGCATTTACCCGGTTTGTCTGATTTGTACTTGCATCCGTCTTTAGGGCAATAATAAACATCCTTGTGCGTACAGGATTTTACATATTTTTCGGGATTTTTTTCAAATTCAGCTTTGCATTTTTCGCAGCAGAAATAATGGGTTTTTCCTTTATACTCGGTTTTAATCTTCTTGGCATCCTTGGCGATCACCTCTCCGCTGACCGGGCACTTCACCACCTTGGTCTTGCAGGGTGTTTTACTATCGCTGTCTGCATAGAGGGTGTTGCTGGCGTGGATGACCAGCA
>DAOVIP010000050.1 GCA_030671465.1 Candidatus Aminicenantota bacterium
AATAGGCATGGGCTTCCCCGAAATAGATCAAGCGAAGATTTTTCGTTTCAACGGTTTCAAAACGGGAGTAAACAGGATGGCTAACAAAAAAGATCGACATTAAAATAAATATGGTCACAACACTGATTTTCTTAATTTTCTCCTCCTCTTTGAAAAGCACAGTACCATTTTCCCCCCAGTAGGGAGAAAATGGTACTGTATCGATTGACCGTTTTATTTGATCAGTGCTTCTCTGGACAGTGCTTTTCTGAAGTTGTCGTGACTGATGGCCCTTCTGAATGAATCCTGGGAGATGGCCTTGAGAAAGGGCTCGCTGAACAGGGCCCGTCTCAAAACCTTATGTGACATGGCCTTTCGCATGGATTCACTGAAAAGTGCCCTTCTGAGCGGCTCCCTGGACAGGGCACTCCGCATGGTATCACTGAAAAATGCCTCTCTCAAAACTCCACTGGACAAAGCATTTCTCATGGTTTCACTAAAGAAAGCCCGGCGTAAAATCCCATTGCCAATGGCTTTCCTGAAAGACTCACTGGACAAGGCCCTGAGCAGTGTTTCATTCTCAAAGGCTTTCCTTAAATCGGCATCCCGGGAGATGGCCTTCAAGAATTGGCCGTCTCCGGCTATGGCCTTTCGGAGCACCTCATGATCGGCAACCGCCTTCATAAAAGCTTGATTCGAGAATGCTTTTCTCAGCGGCTCACTGAAGAGTGCTCTTTTCAGGGGTTGGTCCATCAGGGCTTTGCGAAAAGCCTCCTGGTTCAGCGCCCTCATAAAGGGCCCTGAAAACATGGCTTTTCTCATGGCCTGGTCGCCAATTGCCTTTCTGAAGGATTCTCCAAACAGGATATTCCGCATGGATTCCATTTCAATAGCCCGGCGGAAAGATTTACAGGACAGTGCCCGGAGTAAGGTTTTGTTGCCTAAGGCCCGGCGTAAGGTTTCATCGCCTTCCATGGCCCGGACCAATCCGTCATGTTTGGATATGGCTTTTCTCAAGGCAACCTCACTGGTTAGAGCCCGGCGGAAAACATCACTGCCAAAGGCTTTGGCCAAGGTCTCGCTGAAAAATGCTTTTCGTAAAGCATTATCCGCAAATGCCTTTCGACAGGCTTCACCAAACAGGGCTTTTCTCAAGGGTTGATCAGCCATTGCCCTTCTCATGGGTTGGCTGCACATGGCTTTCAGCATGATCTCATTATTCAGGGCTTTGCGAAGGGCCGGATCATTGGCCATGGCTTTTTGCAACCCGTCATGTCCGGAAACAAAATTCCTCAATGCATTCTGATCGGCCAGTGCTTTGCGGAAAGATGCATCCATCATGGCCTTTTTCAAGGGCCCACCGAACAGGGCTTTTCTTAAATTTTCCCTGGCCAGTGCTTCCTTGAAAGGTCCGTGAAACAGGGCTTTTCTGAATTCATCCGCTTCCAGGGCCCTGCGCAGGCTTTCATGGGAAAATGCCTTGAGAAAGATTTCGCTATTGACAGCCTTCGTGAGAATATCATCCCTGACCATGGCCTTTTGCAGGACTTCATTCAAAGCAATGGCCTTTCGAAATGCCTCACGATCGGACATGGCCTTCCGAAAAGCCTCTCCTGATAAGGCCTTTCTGACCGGCTCACTGAAAATGGCTTTACATAACACCTCATCAGCCATGGCCCGATAAAAGGGTTCGCTGAATAAGGCTTCCCTCAATACATCATGAGACAGGGCTTTCAACAGGGTTTCATTGGAAAGGGCTTTACGAAGGGATTCGTCATGCAAGGCTTTTCGCACGGAATGGCTGGACAACGCTTTCAACAAAATGTCCTGGCCAAATGCCCGGCGCAATTCCGGGTCTTTGGAGAAAGCTTTTTGTAAGCTTTCATCACCGGAGATGGCTTTGCGAAGCGCTTCATGATCTCCTAGCGCCTGACGAAACACATCTCTTGCCAATGCTGCCTTAAGGGGTTCGCAAAACAGGGCTTTTCTCAAGACCTCATCGGACAAAGCCTGGCGGAAAGGTTCATGAAAAATGGCCTTGCGCAATTCATCATTAAAAATGGCCATGCGAAAAGGCTCACTGTTCATGGCTTTGCGAAATCCCTCATCAGACATGGCCTTTCTGAAGCTGTTACTCATCATGGCCCGGCGCATACTCTTATGAGAAATGGCTCTCCGCAACGCTTCTCCAAACAGGGCCTTCCTCACCGTTTCATTTTCCATGGCCGCAATAAAATCCTTACTGTTGATCAAAGCCTGGATTTGATCATTCTGCAACAGGGTTTGAGTTTGGGAATCACTAAGAACCACATCCGCTGGACTCAGCTGATCAGCTTGATACCGCTGGGCTTTCTCCACACCACCGATTGTCGCACTGGTTTCTTGTCCCTGAGGCCAGGGATAAAAAATCCCAAAATAGCCAATTAAAATGATGGCTACTACTGCGCCTCCCAATAACCATTTCCTGGTTCTTGATTTACTCATTTCGTCCTCCTTAATACTGATTTTTAATTTATATTGAATCTCATCCACCTTGCTTCGGTAATACTTTTTGAGTCTTTTCTCAGGTTTCATATTGAAGCTCCTTCCAATTATATTGACGAGTGAATAAAAAAAATGGTGAAAAAAAGATTAAAAATCCAAATCTTTACCCAGGTTTTTTCTGATCAGGCGGACCTTGGATTTGACCGTATTGACATTGAGGTTCAAAATCCGGCTGATGTCTTTATATCTCATGTTCTCAAAGAACCGTAAATAGGAAATCTCTCGTTCCGTCTCATCCAGCTTACTCAGACAATGATCAATTTTTTCCACCAGATCCCGTTCAATGACAATCTTTTCCGGTGTTCGCAGGTCTAGAACCTTTTCAATTTCGATTTCACCAGTATTAATAAAATTTTCTTTTCTGCTTTTCAAAAAATCAATACAGTGGTTTCTGACAATTCGATAAATCCAGGCTTTAAATGAATGCAAGGGATTGAAGGTATTCAGGTTTTTATAAATTTTAATCATGACTTCCTGAAAGATATCATCAAAGGAAGGATGATTAAAGGGAATCAGATTGGAAATATAAAAACCAATTTTCTGATGGTAATGATACCAAATGAACTGAAATAATTTAGATTTTTCCTTTTCACCGAAAGAAGAGCCGATGAAGACATAAAACCGTTCATAAAGCTCTTGAACTTTATCCATAAAGGTTTAGGTTAGAATTGGGTGAAAGGAATCCTTGTTTCCTACCTTTTATCCTCTCAAACATTTTGCCCGTTAGAAACTATAATCATTGGCAAAAAAAAAGTCAAGTTTTTCATATTAATTATTTATTCGACTTTTGCTATAATGACATTGTCATTTATATGTCGGTAAAAAAAACCATAAAATTAAAAAACAGTTTTTCAGAAATTAAAAAACTGAATGACTTTCTCGGGGAATTTCTTCAGCATCATTCCCTTAACATTCTCAACCATCAGGACATTCAGCTTTCTCTGGAAGAGATATTTAACAATATTTTATTATATGCCTATCCAGACAGGCAGGCCCATGAAATCAGCTTTCAATTCAATTTGGAAAACAAGGTCTTGTGGATTTGTATTGAAGATGATGGCATTCCTTTTAATCTGCTCGAGGTCAAGGAACCCGAATTGACAACCCCTCTTCAGGAACGGCAGGTGGGAGGTTTGGGTATTCATTTGATTCGGTCTTTAATGGATGAGATCTCCTATCAAAGAAAAAACAATAAAAATATATTAACCATAAAAAAAAATACAAATTGATAAAATGGGGGTAATATGCAAATAAAAGAAGAAAAAATCGGGCCAGTACTGGTATTATCTGTTTCCGGCAGAGTGGAAATGCTCACCTCACCCCAGCTGAAAGAAAATATTGTCAACCACATCAATATCGGAGAACATCAGCTGCTCTTCGATCTTTTCGAGCTGGATTACATCAGCAGCCCGGGCCTGGGTATACTGCTATATGCGGCCAAATTACTACAGGAAAAAAAGGGAAAAATGAACTTATGCGCTCTGAAACCCCATATTTTTGAAGTCTTTAAAATCTGCGGTTTTGACAAGGTTCTCCCCATTTTTCAAACCCGGGAGGAAGCCCTCGAGGCATTTGACCGATGACAGGTAGGCGATCAGGTTTTTATGTTGATGAAAAAGTAGAATGAAACGGCCCCGAATAGAAACATAGGCGCGAAGGCGGATAAAAAGGGCGGCAGGATTCCGCTGGAACCCAGGGCACTGAATATCCCGATGGCACCCCAGAAAATCATGGAAACCCCCACCGCGATTCCGATGCCATACAGGGTTCCCTTGTTACCCATCAAAAATGAGAAGGGAATGGCAATGAACACCATGATCAAACTGGCAAAGGGGAAGGCAACTTTGTAGTAGAGTTTGGCCCTGAATTTGGTGGGATCCGATTTGTTCTTTTCCAAATATTGAATATAATTATTCAATTCGGCAATATTCATAAATTCAGAATACGATATTTTTTTGGTGAATATAGACCGGCCCTCTTTAACATATATTTGCTTTTGATCGAATTCCTTGAAATCATGCGGAGTATTTTGCTCAAATGTCCGCTCAAAACCATCTCTGAGAATCAGCTGATTTGATCCCGACCAGGCTGCAGTTTTGGCCACAATTCTTCTGGAAATTTCAAATTTCTCATTAAAACTAATGACAGTAAATTTCACAAATCGATTGGTTCTCCGGTTATAAAATTGATAGTGGAACAATTCATTTTGACCGGCTATGATCCAGTTTTTTCTCAATTCAATATCGGTTTTCCGGCTTATATTCCGAATGATATTCAAGGTTTCCATGGCATTTTTATTGTATTGTGGAGTCAGATTTTCCTGAATAAAAAAGGCCAGCAGCGAAACCACCAGTCCGAAAAAAAATGCCGGCAAGGTCAATCGATGCAGACCGATTCCACTGACCTGAACCGCAATGATTTCATTATTCTTACTCATCAATGAAAAGGTTAACAGAACCGCGGTTAAAATGGAGACCGGGAAGATAAAGCTAATAAATTCAGGGATATTGTAAAACACATAGTTGAGTAAAAAATAAAATCCCACCTTATTTTTGATGACCTCATCAATAAGATCGACAATGGTCAAAATGGAAAAAATGAACATTAGAGAGAGAAAAATCATGGTAAAAACCAGAGTCAGCCGTTTGAGGACATAAATATCCAGAATTTTAAACAGTTTGAACTTTGCCTTTTTTACTTTTAAAACAAAGAGAACTTTCACCCTTTTTAAAGCCGCTTTTTCTTTAAACCGGTTAAAAAAGGAAAGTATGCCATCCCAGTCGATGGATTTTTCTTTTGAAGTAAAAAAGTACAGAACAATTCCCATCAAAATCAGGAACATATTGGGGAACCATATGCCCGCAAACGGCGAAATGATCTTCTTCAGAATCATGTTTCTGGCCGTGGTAATAATGGTGTAATAGAGAAAAATGATACCCAGCGAAATAATGAAACCGCTGATTTTCCCTCCTTTTTTTGTTGAAATACCCAGAGATAAAGCCAGGAATCCAAAGGCCAGGCACGTAAACGGCAGGGCAAATTTATTATGAAATTCAATTTGAAGACTCAAATCATCGGGTTCATGTTTCAGGGTTTCCAGGAGATGGGGAAGGGTTTGCTGGGTGCTCCTGCGGGTCTGCTTGATATTAATCAACTCAGGAATATATTCTCTAAGGAATTTAAAACTCTGGGAATAGCTCTGTTTGGGTTCCTTTTTTTTAAATCCCTGAATGACCGCATCACTGAGGGCAATATGGCTCTCTCTTGTTCCATATTTTTGAATGAATTTCCCCCTCTTGGCTATGATCATCTTGTCATCATTGGCCTGCTTCATTGAATAGAGGAATATGCCTTTCCATTCTCCGCTTGGATTGTCAATTTCATTGAAATAAAGCACATAAAACGGAAAACCTGTATAAAACGTTTTCGGTTTTATATTGGAAACCGCCTTGGACAGAACCACCTGGGTGTATAGCCGGGAAAACCGGTAGTTACTCTCCGGGGCCACATACATGATCAACCAGGAAGAGAACAACCAGGTCAGTACAGTAAAAATCAAAACCGGTTTATAAATCCGCAGATTGTTTACCCCCATGGTCCGGTAAGCCACAATCTCATAGTCAGTGCTCATCCGACTCAAACCGGCCAATACCCCCATTAAAGTTGCCATGGGTATGGTAAAAGACAGAAAATCGGGCAGAAGATACAGCAATATCTTCAAGATGGTCCAGGTGGAAGCACTCCTGGAAATCAGCACATTGGATAAAACCAGAATCTGGTTAATGAGCAGTGTGAAAGTGTACACCAGAAGCCCGATACTGAAGGGCGAAATGATTTCCTTCAGCACATACCGATCAAAAGCCTTGAGCATTTTCCAATCATATCATATTCACAATAACAAGCCAATATTCGATGCTTTTGAGATATTATTGTGTTCGGCTGTTTTAAAAGTTATAATAAAAAGCGGAGAAAAAATGAAACCACTGAAATCTATTCTGTTTTGGTTATGGTTAAGCCTAATTTTAAATTTCCAACCGTCAATGGCCGGGGAAAATGAAGCGGTGATCGTCATGTGTGGACCCAGCATCAAGCAGATAAAAAATATCAACCAGTTGTATGAGAAAAATTTACTCCATCTCAAAAATATCAAACTGATTTGTGTTTATCACCAGAATGAATTGATTTACCACAAGCCCTCATTCGAAGAAGAGATCATCACCAATTACCAGCCAGCAATTGAATACATAAGGGAAAGGGATATGGACTGGGTCAGTTTTGAAGTGATAAAAGGTATAGTTGAGATTGAAAACCTCTTCAAAAATAATATCTGGACACTTCAATTCAAAAGAATTTACGATCAGAGCCAGGGTATTATTTTTACCGGTGGTTACGATCTTCCACCATCCATATACGGTGAGGAAAACAATCTTCTCACCTCGGCTGCCACCCCTATTCGATCACTCTATGAGTGTTCATTTCTATTCCATCTTTTGGGGGGCAGTCAGAATTCTGATTTCACTGCTTGGCTCGAATCCAGAAAAAGTTACGTTATACTGGGTATATGTCTGGGTGCCCAAACCTTGAATGTATCCACAGGAGGGACCCTGTTCCAGGATATTCCATCCCAGATTTATCATTTGAATACCATCGAACAAGTATTAAAACTCTCTCCGGATAAAATCCATAGTTCCATTTATATTAAAAAGCTTCATCCCTTTGAAAAAAATCTGGCCCCGGCATTTCATCAAATAAAATTCAAGAACCACAGTCTGTGGACCCAAAAAATGGGTCTGCGCAAATCAGATCGCCCTTTTGTCTTATCCTCGCATCATCAGTCCATCAAAAATCTGGGGAAAGATCTTGTAGTGACCGCCACTTCATGGGATGGAAAAGTTATAGAAGCCGTCGCTCATTCCAGATACAAAAATGTCCTGGGAGTTCAGTTTCATCCGGAATATTTTCCCCTTTACCAAAAAGGATCACGCTTTAAAACATCTCCCCGTCAAAAACCCAATTTGAATTTACGTTCATTCTTATTTAACCACCCACCTTCAATGAAATTTCATCAAAGCTTATGGAAATGGTTTTCTGAAGCCCTTTTGGGCATATGATATATTTGCTTTTTGGTGCAAAATTTTTTATAATGGCATGTTAAACAAATGAGGATTATAAATGGCAGAAGATTTGTTGAAGAGTATCAAACAAATGAGCAAAGAACGCGGAATTTCCCCCGATATTTTCTATACTGCCATTGAAGAAGCCCTCCTCACCGTTTCCCAAAAATACTTTGAAGAAGGTACAGATGTCCAGGTGGAAATTGACAAGGAAAAAGGGCAGATTCAGGTCTTCACCACCAAAATAATCGTAAGAAATGTAAAAGACCCTGTCTCTGAAATAGACTGGAAAGAAGCGCTGAAACTCAATCCAGAAGTCAGAGAGGGTGATGAAATCAAAATATTCCTTCCCGGTGAAACCCTGGGAAGAATAGCCGCGCAGTCAGCAAAACATATCATCATGAACAAGGTACTACAGGCAGAACAACAGAGAATCTATGAAAAGTACTTTCCCCTCACCGGAACCCTGCTTTCCGGTGAGATTCGGCGAAAGGAGAAAGACAATCTGATTGTGGGACTGGAAATTGGCGAAGCCATTCTCCCCCCCAAGGAATTATCTCCCAAAGATGCTTTTAATAGAGGCGAGATCATCAAATTTTTAATAAAAAGGGTTTTTTCTGAGGGTAACGGGCCATTAATACTGGGATCAAGATATATGAATGATTTTGTTTTAGAACTCATCAAAAAGGAAGTACCGGAGGTTTCTGAAGGCATTGTGAAGATATTTTCAATTTCTCGGGAACCCGGAACCAAAACCAAGGTAGCGGTTTATTCCACCGATAAAAGTGTTGACCCGGTCGGTGCCATTGTGGGAATGAGTGGCAACCGGGTTCTGTCTGTTAGCAAAGAACTCCAAGGAGAACGAATAGATGTAATTGCCTGGAGTAATTCCCCCGAACGATTCATTGCCTCAGCCTTAACACCTGCAGAAGTGTTGAAGGTAATTATCACTGATCAAGAAAACTGCAAGGCCGAAGTAGCCGTATCCGCCGAATCACTGTCCTCGGCTATCGGGAAAAAGGGCATCAATATCAAACTGGCCTCAAAATTGACCCAGTGGAATATTCAACTTACCAATGAAATGGAAAACAAAACTGAAACGAATCAAAAAAAATTGTAGGAGGAAGCTCAATGCAAACCATAAAATTACACGAAGCGACCAAGCAGTTTGAAATTTCAAATAAATTGGCCATGTTTTATCTGAAAAAGAAAAAGGTACCGGTTAAATCCCATTCCTCGGTTATATCCATGGAACAACTGGAACTGTTACGCGAATTTTCCTCCAATCAGGATAATTACACCAAACTCATTAATGAATTTAAGAA
>DAOVIP010000351.1 GCA_030671465.1 Candidatus Aminicenantota bacterium
AAAACATTATATGTTTCTGTTTCCGTTCCACTCATATCATTTTTAGAAATACTGTAACTGAGACTGGGACAAAAAGAAAAATTTTTTCCAAACTTAAGCGATCCTCCTAAATTTATACTCCAGGCATTTCTATCATAATCCGAAGTTGTTTCGCTTTTTAAATCCGAACGACTGACTGAAAGGTTAAGATGTTTTGAAGTACCCAGCACAAAGTTTAATCCCAGGGTGTAATCATCTGAGGAATAATCCCCAAAAAGTGTGCGTTGGTTTTCTCCGCCAAAGGTTTCCATTATATTTTTCCTGTAACCCAAATTCAGAGAAATCCATTTGAATAAACTCCAGGTAAGATTAGCTCCTCCGTTTTTATTATTTGAAGCCCAGTTACTTGGATCATTTTCAACATTGTTTTCCTCATCCAGGTAAGACAGATTAAAATGAATTTTTTTTAAATTTATTCCCAGAGTAATATCATAACCTTCTCTGTCATTGATAAAATATTGAAAACCTATGGGATTAAAGTTCTTGCCAATAAGTTTATAATTGGCTCTTAAAGTAATTATTTTTGAAGTAAAAATTCCGCCAATTCTCCAGGCCTGGTCTTTCTCTGGACCTTCCTCATCCTGTAGGTTTTTATCATGGTTGCTCTGGGCAAATTCTCCTGTTATTTTCAGTTTATTATTAAATAGATTTAATTCTGGAACTAAAGCCCAAACATTTCCCTCTCTGCTCTCCAGGAAAGAACTGCCCACATTACTTGCTTCTGAAGGATCATCCTTTCCGGTTACATAAATTAATTTTAAAGTGAATTTCTGATCAAAAAAACTATATCCTAAAACACCTCCCATAAGACTCAGATTTGCCTTGGGAATGAGTCCTTCCCATCCCAGTTGTTGCTGGGAACTGATGTCAAAAACATGAAAGAGAAATTTCTTGTTATCAAACTGGTACTCAACACCTCTTCTTCCCAAACCGTAAATTGAAAATTGAGAACTACTTATGAATGATATATCACCTAATTTCATAAAGTGATTTTTCATCTTAATTGATAAAGTTAGGTTACTCAAATCAAAGTTATCGTTCCCCTCTAACGGATGATTGGTGCTGGTTGAATTTAAACTCAAATTGATCTGAAGGTCATCCTTGTTAGTTAATTTAGATATATTTATGTTTCCATCGGCTAAAAAGTTTTTTTGTTCTTCCAATTCTGACTCACCGGTTATCCTGCCGGTTAAACTCCCATTTACCTTTATGGAAACAGGAAATTTAGATTTCTTCTTTTTTGGCTCACTTATTTCTCCTTTAACCTCAAAATATTTTTCAGGGGCCTGTTGGGGTAGAAAAAAAACTTTATCTTTTACCTTAGCCATAATATAATAATCGAATTTTGCGGTAACCAATAATGAGGTATCAAAAATATAGATGTAAAAATCATCTTTGGATTTTTCCATTTTCCTTACCTGAAAATGTTCAACTCCCTCAACCCGGTAGAAAAATCTCAGCCACTCCACTTGTTCTTTTACCGAAACTTCAATTTTTAATTTATCCCCCTGGCCAAACATTTTAATTGGAGTATGGTTAATTGATTGATTAAAGGAAGTTTTGCTTTCTGGTTTTTCCTTTGAATACAGATTCAAATTAAACATAAAGAGAGCCAAAATCAGATAAATGTCGAAGGAATGGTTCAATAAGCCAGAAAAATTTTCCCGTTTTGATTTTCCCGTTCCTTTATTGACTTCTTTCATCATTAGATTAAGAGACAAAAATGACTAACTTACTCTCACTTCCTGATCATTTTTTGTAATACAGATTTTGACTGAAAATATATGATTGTTTATAATGATTAAACCCCATGAATTTTTCCAAAAAAAAAATACCCAGGATCGAGAAGAGACTTGAAAAATTTTCGGAATTAATACGGGTAACCATAAGAAGAACTTCCTCTCGAATTAGTCAAGAAGACATTGATGATATTGAACAAGAAGTCAAGATAAAAATTTGGAAGGAATTACTTAAAAGTGAGAAAAAAATCTATGATTTGAACTCCTATATATGTCGGGTTGCTTATACGACAACATGCAATATTATGAAAAATTTGTCAATACAAAAAAAGATGTTGACTATTCACGATGAGGAAGAAACAAAGATGTCGAAACAAAAAAACAGCTGGAAAATACATACTCCTGATTATCATTTGGAGAAACAGGAAATAATGGAATTTATCCGAAAATCGGTTAATTCGTTAATTGATTCACGGAGACAGGTGGTAAAGTTATACCTTCTGGGGCGAAATTCCATTGAAATAGCAGAATTTTTTGGTTGGAGTGAGGGGAAATCTCGAAATTTGCTCTATAGGGGGTTGGCAGATCTAAAAAATATTTTAAGGAAAGACCATGAAATTAAAAAATAAAAAAATTAGAAAATATTATCAATCACTACTAACACAAGAGGTAAGCAAAAAGACCGATTGCCCGGATATTGATATTTTAATAAAATCATTTTCAGATGAGTTAAATGAAAACCAAAAATTTAAAATAATCGATCATATTTCTGAATGCAGCACCTGTTTAGGGAAATTTGATTTAATTGAGCAAATTTTTAAAGATAGTAAAAAAGTGGCCCTGGGAAAGAAAAAAATATCATTAAACGAAAATGAAGTGAAAGAATTAAAAAAATTATCAAAAAGGAAAATTCTTGAACTTGAAGAGCAATATAAAATGAACAAAAATGGAGTATTGAGAGGTGTAAAACCTCCCATTATTCCACTACTTGTCACCCTTTCTGTAAGACTCAGCCAACAGGTCAGGAATGTAACGGGTCT
>DAOVIP010000329.1 GCA_030671465.1 Candidatus Aminicenantota bacterium
ACGATTCTTAAATCTGAATACGGGAAAGGAAAAAAAGGTGAGCAATGGTTTCAAAAAGAGAAAAATATCCCCTCAGGAATTCAGGACTGAAATCAACAATTGGCTGAAATATCCCTATCGCCGAAGGGATGAGACACTTTATAAAAAACTGAGCCGGTATGGCCGGGGAATTGATGAATACCGACCCATTATTGACCGGATCAGGTTTGATCCGGAGGGGAACCTTTTGGTGGCCTCATGCGACCGGGAGAAGCGGATATTCTCGGTGAACCTGATTTCAGTTCAGGGCCAGCGGCTCCGGTCTTTTACCTGTACCAAAATGCCGGCTGTCATTACCCCGGACAAGGTCTATTTTTTGGATTTTGAACCTGAAGAAGATCTATATTATATCGAAATTCAATCCCGGGAAAAATCCCCCTTTTTCCGTTTCCAGTCTTCCGCTCGGGAAACAGAAAAAAAAATCATTCCGGCTAAAACCACTTCAGTACCCCGATGATATCGGAAAAATCATCGGTCCAGGGCTTTGGATTATCCCGGGGTGGTAAGACCCGCCATTGCTTCTGCTTCAGTATGGGACCCAGATTGGCCATATCACGGGTCATGACCGCCCACAGAGAGCGGAACTTGCCCCGGGTGGTTTCATCTTCCGGATCAATATACGAATCATATTGAAAGATACAGAACAGGTTTAAATGCTGAGCCACATCCCTGATCACCGGGGTCAGGTCAAGGTTTTTATTGGTTATGTGAATGGCCAGCAGGCCTTTATCGGTCAGCTTGGACAGGTAAAGCTCAAAGGCTTCACAGGTAATCAAATGAACCGGAATGGCATCGGAATTGAAAGCATCCACAATCAAGAGTCCGTATTCTCCGGTCCGGGCTTTCCGGATCATCAACCGGGCATCTCCGGGAACGATATTAATACGGTCAGCCCGGGCATCCAGCACATGGGTAAAAAACCGGGTATCCTGGGCAATCCGAATCACAGCCGGATCAATTTCGTAAAAGGTCCATTTCTGTCCCGGACCCGAATAGGACAGCATGCTCCCGATTCCCAGTCCAATGACACCCACCGAATCCGAGCCTGGGTTGAACCGGTAGGCCTCAAAGATATCTCCGAAAGGTCCGGACCGGTGATAATAGGCCAGGGCTTCATGACGGCGCCCGGGCCGGGTAAACTGCAGGCCATGCTGGGTGGTTCCATAGAAGAGCCGGTGATAGGGACCGGTCTCATCATATTTAACCTGGATGTTTCCGAAAAAATTCCGTTCGGTAAAGACCTCCTTGCCGTATATATCCGGATAAACCATACTGCCCAGTAGTATAGCCCCAATGGCCAGGCCGAACCGAAGCGGACGGTTGACAAAGGTATATCCGGCAAACAGGGGAATCCCGAATATCACCAGCATCCACAACTGGTAGGGCTCCAGGGTCAAGCGGGGGATAAGGACAGCCAGCAGTGCGGTCAAAATGCCAACCCCGGCCGGATAGATGATATCCTTGGGATGCCATTTTTTGAAGCCTGACTCAGAAAATATCAGGCAGGCCAGTACCAGCACCAACGGAAGCTCGGTAACTTTATTGAAAATGACCGGAGCCAGAATGGCATTGAAAATCCCCCCCAGAGCACCTCCGATGGAAATATACACATAATAGGCTGTGAGTTGGGAAGTGGCCGGCCGATCCCGGGCCAGCCGGCCGTGACAGGCCAGGGCCGCCATAAAAAAGAACAACAGGTAAAAGCAGAAAATCAGCCAGACCGGCTTCTCTATTTCTGTCAGCATCATGAACACCGTCACGACCGCCGTTACAGGAAAAACCTTTCGGACCACAGAGAGGGGGATCAGGAGTCTCCGGGTATAAACCAGGATAAAGGATATCAGATAAAGCGCCAGTGGAATTACCCATAACAGGGGTACGCTGGCGATATCGGTAGTCATATAGGAGGTCACCCCCAGCATGAGGCTGGAGGGTACAAAGGCCAGGAGAATCCAGTTCAACCGGCTTTTAACCGTTATTGACTGCCTTTGTTCCGGATTCGGACCGGCTGACTTTTCACCCTCCTTCTCCGTCCAGGCAGTTTTCCGGTAAAACCAGCTCAATCCGGCGATTAACCCAATTAAAATGACTAAAATTCCATAGCCCAGGGTCCAGAGCCGGCTCTGATACTGAAGGGAAATTCGTGGCTCAATCAGCAGGGGATAAGCCAGGATGGCCACCAGACTTCCGGTGTTACTGGCTGCAAAAAGAAAATATGGGTCCCGGGCCGAATTGTGAGTGGTGCGCGAAAACCACTTCTGAATCAGGGGTGAACCGGCCGACAGGACAAAAAAGGGGAAGCCAATACCCACCAACAGAAGCCCGATCAGCAGGAATACCGGGTTGGACTGCCAGGAAAACGAAGCCACCATTTTCTCTGAAAATTGAAAGGGTAGGAATAGGCCAGCCAGTAACAACAAAGCACCATGCAGCCATATTTGTACTCTCAGGGAAAGCTTGACCGAAATAAAATGGGCATATAAATATCCGGCCAGCAGCAATAGCTGAAAAAAAAGCATGCAGGATGTCCAGACCGAAGGCGTACCACCAAAAAGGGGCAGAATCATTTTTGAAACCAGTGGTTGCACCAGAAACAGCAAAACCGAACTGGATAAAATGGTTATACCGAATAAAAGGGTCATGGTAAAGGTCAGAGTAAAAGCACCAGTGCGGTGGAAACCGCCACCATCATTCCCACCGGAAAGGCCATATATTTATAGACCCGGTACAGGGAGGACTTGAAGTATTCATCGGTTAACACCAGGCAGAGGTGAAGGGGGGAGAGCAGGCTGCCGGCAAAACCGATCACATAAATATATAAAGACAAATAAAAGAAATTGGGCAGGTGTTCAATCAGGAGAAAGAGAATGGGATAAGCGATGACAATATAAACCACATTCACATCGGTCAAAAATCCCATGGTGAAAGAGATAAAAAAGGCAAATAATACGATCATTCCCAGGGAAATATCCCAG
>DAOVIP010000489.1 GCA_030671465.1 Candidatus Aminicenantota bacterium
AAGATGGGGATCCTGTAGCACCAGGGGCAATCTATACCTGAACTGGCGTTTGATCATGGCCCCCCTGAAAGTCATTGATTATGTCGTGGTTCATGAGTTGGTCCATATTCGGGAAAACAACCATTCCAGAGCTTTCTGGGACCGGATCGAACAATTAATCCCGAACCACCGGGAACAGAGAAACTGGTTAAAACGCCAGGGCCACCTGTTGAACCTATAATCACAGGCTTTCAACCTTTTCTTTCCAAACAAAACCGGGATTTTAGCCGGTTCATCTATTAAAAGTATTTTACTTTTTAATGAGAAAATATTTGAAATTTTTATCATATAATGGTATTTAAATATGAATAAGAACTAAACTAAACTGAAAATGAGGTGAAAACCATGACACTAAGCAAAAAAGATATTGATTTAAAGAATCTCAATTCAAATGATTACACCACTTATGATTTTGTCAATTTCAAGAGCGATGACATGTTTGAGGCATCTGAATACTTCTTTGAATATATTCAAGACTGGATCAGAAAAAAATACATGGTTTACGGCCAACCCATTTCCAGTGCTCCCACGCCGGAATTCGATGTACTCGATCGCAATACCAATAAAGTCCGAAAATTCTTGAATTTTTGCTCCTATAATTATCTGGGATATTCCTTTCATCCGGAAGTCAAAAAAGCGGTTCAGGATACCGTTGCCAAATACGGTACCGGTGCGGTTTCGGCTCCACTGCTTAGTGGATATTACGACCTGACCCAGGAGCTTGAAGAAACCATTGCCCAATTCAAGGGTCAGGAAGCGGCAGTGGTTTTTCCGACCGGATACAGCGCCAATCTGGGGAGCTTGTCAGCCATATTGAGACCCGGGGATGTGGCGGTTCTGGATATCCTGTCCCATGCTTCGATCTATGACGGTGTGTTATTGTCCGGCGCGGATATCAAGGTTTTTTCCCATAACAGTGCCAGACACCTGGAAAAGGTCCTGCAGACATTGAAGGGAAGACGGGTAATTGTCTGCGTAGAAGGTGTTTACAGTATGGATGGTGACCTGGCCAATTTACCGGAAATTGTCCCGGTCTGCAAGAAGTACGGGGCCAAAATTCTCCTGGACGAGGCCCATGCCACCCTTATTTTCGGTGAGAGGGGCGGCGGTGTCGGTGAACACTTCGGGGTTGAGGATGAGATTGATATCACCATCGGAACCTTCAGCAAGGCTTTCGGAGCCATCGGTGGTTTTGCAGCTGGCAAACTGAAATTGATGTGGTACCTGAAAATGGCTGCCCGGTCTTATGTGTTTTCCTGTGCCATGGCCCCCCATACCGCGGCCGGTATTTTAAAGGTAATGGATCTCTACCAACAGGACAAATCCCCTAAGGAAAAACTCTGGGAAAACATCCACTATATGCATCAGAAACTCAATGAGGCGGACCTGGATATCGGTAGTACCAAGTCTCAGGTGATTCCGGTCATGACCGGAGAGGACATCCGGCTCAGGGAAGTCAGTAAACGAATTATGGAGAAAGGGCTCTATACTGGCGTGGTAACCTACCCGGCAGTTTCTAAGAAACGCACCCGCCTGCGTTTATCCCTCTCATCCAGCCATACCAAGGAACATATGGACC
>DAOVIP010000301.1 GCA_030671465.1 Candidatus Aminicenantota bacterium
GTTTTCTGTCTGATGATATCAATGGGAAAATTATAGCAGGCGGCCCGAACCTGAAGATTATTGCCAACTATGCTGTCGGTTACAACAATATTGATTTTCAATATGCCATGGGCCAAGGTATTTATGTCACCCATACCCCGGATATTCTCACCAATGCAACCGCTGACCTGACCATGGCCTTGATTCTGGCGGTGTCCAGGAGGATTGTTGAAGCCGATGCCTTCCTGAGAAAAGGGGAGTTCAGCGGCTGGGGGGCCAATCTGATGCTGGGTAAGGAATTGAACGGAGCCATCCTGGGAATCGTGGGCCTGGGGAGAATCGGACTGGCAACCGCTATCAGGGCTAAAAGTTTCGGCATGAAGGTGGTCTACTATGACCGAAATCCGAAAAAAGAACTTGAATCCCGGCATGGTTTTGAATACAGGCGGTTTGTGGACCTGATAAAAATATCCGATGTGGTATCGCTCCACATCCCCTATAGTCCCGACATGCATCACTTGTTTAACCGGGATGTGTTTGACCTGATGAAAAGGGATGCCATATTCATCAATGCCTCCAGGGGGCCGCTCATGGACGAGAGATACCTGGCTGAAAAACTAGAAAACCAAACCCTGTTAGGTGCCGGCCTGGATGTCTATGAACATGAACCCCGGGTCACTGAAAAGCTGAAAAAGCTGAACAATGCAGTACTGGTCCCGCATATCGGAAGTGCCACCACCAAAGCCCGCCTGGAGATGGCCATGATGACGGTCAGAAGTGTGACCAGAGCCTTGTCCGGGCAAGTGCCTGACCATTTGATCCCAGAGTGGAAACGGTATTGAAATAATACCTGAATGTATGAATTAAAATCCCGTTATGAAATCACCCTGGCCCAGAAGCAGGCTGTTGATCTGGTGAGTCAGCGGTTCCAAGAGCAGAAAAAAAGACAGGTACTGCTGGGTGTGACCGGGTCGGGAAAAACCTTTGCCATGGCCCACATCATCAGAGAACTTGACCGCCCGGCCCTGATCCTGTCGCCCAATAAAACCCTGGCTGCCCAGCTGTATCAGGAGTTCAGAGGTTTTTTCCCCGGAAACCGGGTGGGGTATTTTGTCAGTTACTATGATTATTATCTTCCCGAGGCCTATTTACCCCAGAAAAATCTGTACATTGCCAAGGAGGTATCCATCAATCCGGAACTGGAGCGGCTTCGCATCGATGCGGCCCGAAATATCATGGAATCTAAAAATACCGTAATCATCGCCTCGGTATCGGCCATATACAGCATCGGTTCACCGGATGATTTCTTTTCCCAAAAAATCACTTTTTCGCTGGCAGCAAAGCTGGACCGGGATCATCTGATGCGCCAGTTCATCAGCCTGGGATATAACCGAACCGATGATTTCATTGAAAGCGGCCAGTTTCGGGTCCGTGGCGATCTTATTGAGATTTTTCCCACCAGTGAGGAAAATCCGGTACGCCTGGTCTTGGAAGAAGATGAATTGAGAGGCATTGAAGTATTTGATGCCATTACGGCAATTGCCTCGGAATCTCTGGATCGGGTCACCATTTACCCGGTCTCTTACTTTCACTACCACCAGAATCGAATCAGCGATTCCATCCGCGAAATTAAACTTGAACTGGAAGAAAGGATTGATTTTTTCAGAAAATCAGGCCAACCCGAGTTTGCCGAACGCCTGACGGAAAGAACCCTGTTCGATATGGAGTTGCTGGAACAATACGGCCATTGCCCTGGCATTGAAAACTATTCTCTTTATCTGACCGGCAGAAAAAAAGGTGAACCTCCCTATACCCTGCTGGATTTTTTCGGTGAAGACTTTTTACTGATCATTGATGAGTCCCATATTACCTTACCCCAGCTGAGGGGAATGTATGAAGGCGACCAGTCCCGGAAGAAAAAACTGGTGGGATTCGGCTTCCGCTTGCCCACTGCCATGGATAACCGTCCACTGAATTTTGATGAAATCAATGCCAAGATGGATAAGGTCCTTTATGTGTCGGCGACCCCTTCTGAATATGAAATCAGGGAGTCCGGTAATCAGGTGACGGAACTCATGGTCAGACCAACGGGTTTGCTGGACCCGGAAATAACCATAAAAAAAACCGAGTCTCCGGTAGAAGATATGATCGGAGAAATAGAATCCGAATTAAGGCAACATGAGCGGATACTGATCACGACCCTGACCAAAAAGATGTCTGAAAAATTGACAGATTTTCTGAGGACGAATGGCTTCAAGTGTACCTATCTCCATTCTGATATCAAACCCCTGGACCGGATAAAGGTGATAAAAAAACTGAGAACCGGAGAAATTGATATACTGGTGGGGATTAACCTGTTGAGAGAAGGCCTGGACCTGCCTGAAGTATCCCTGGTCATTATTCTGGATGCGGACCGGGAGGGTTTTTTGCGTTCGGCAACATCCCTGATTCAGACGTTCGGCCGGGCGGCCCGCAATGTGAAGGGCCGGGTTATCCTGTATATCCGGGACCTGAATGATTCACTGGAAAAGGCCATAGCTGAATCCAAGAGAAGAAGGCAATACCAGATGGAATATAACAGGAAGCACGGTATTAAACCCCGGTCGATCTCCAAGGGTATCAAGGATTTTCATGATGATGACTACTGGATCCAGAAAAGCGAGGAAAAGATCGATGTTCAGTTCAAGAACAGGGAATCGCTGGTTAAGGAGATCGACAACCTTACCTTGTTGATGAAGCAAAAGGCCGCGGAACTTGATTTTAAAGTAGCTGCGGTATTGAGAGATCGGATCAAATATCTGAAAAACGTATTGATTGAACTATATTAAAAAAGGAGATTAGGGTTATGGGAAATTATGCTGAGTTTGTTAGATTTCGCCAGGAGATGAATAAGAAAATCCTGGAACAGGGCAACCTGGATATCAAGCGTTTTTTTGCCCTGGATGAAAAAACCTACCAAGAAGGCAGCCTGAGTAAAAAAGTCAAGGAACTGATGGGATTGTCCGCTTCCATGGTGCTCCGTTGTGATGATTGTATTGCCTATCATATCATTCAGGCCCGGGCTGCCGGCGCCAGCCGGGATGAGCTGTTTGAAACTTTTTCCATTTCACTGCTGGCCGGCGGTTCCATTGTGATTCCGCATCTGAGACGGGCCGTAGCCCTTATGGAAGAATTGGAAAAGAGTGAAGATGTAAGTCGTGAGTAGTAATTGGTAATTAGTAA
>DAOVIP010000378.1 GCA_030671465.1 Candidatus Aminicenantota bacterium
GCCAGTTCTCTCCCTAAAAAAATCATATCATCCTTTCTCCCGAATGTCTGGGTACCCAGGGAGGACATTCCCCACTCGCATACCATTTTGCGGGCAATAGAAGTGGCCTTCTCAAAATCATGACCGCCGCCGGTCGTTAATTTTTTCAAGAATATTTTTTCAGAAATCCTGGCGCCCAGCAGAACGGAAAGCTGAGCTCCCAGATAAGACTTGGAATAGGTATACTTATCGTTCAGTGGCAATTGCTGGGTGACACCCATGGCCATGCCTCTGGGGATAATAGAAACCTTATGAAGCGGATCGGCTTCTTCCAGGAGAGATGCAATCAGGGCATGACCGGCCTCATGATAGGCGGTAATTTCTTTTTCCTCATCGGAAATAATCATACTCTTCCGTTCGGCCCCCATTAACACCTTATCCTTGGCATATTCAAAATCCTTCATTTCTACTTTTTTCTTTCCGTCTCTGGATGCCCAGAGGGCCGCTTCATTGACCATATTGGCGATATCGGCACCGGTAAAACCCGGGGTGGAACGGGCCAGGACCTTCAGGTCTACATTTTTGGATATGGGAATTTTCCGGGTATTAACTTTCAAAATTTCTTCCCGTCCCTTTACATCCGGAATGGGAACCACCACCCGCCGGTCAAAACGACCGGGCCTCAGCAGCGCGGCGTCCAGTATATCGGGTCGATTGGTTGCCGCAATAATAATAACCCCTTCATTGGCATCAAAGCCATCCATCTCAACCAGCAGCTGGTTCAGTGTCTGTTCACGTTCATCATGTCCGCCACCGAGCCCGGCTCCCCTCTGCCTTCCGACAGCATCGATTTCATCAATAAAGACCAAGCAGGGTGCATTTTTCTTGCCCTCTTCGAACAGGTCTCTGACCCTGGAGGCACCAACTCCGACAAACAATTCCACAAAATCAGAACCTGAAATGGTAAAGAAGGGGACATTGGCCTCACCGGCTATGGCTTTGGCCAGCAGGGTCTTACCGGTTCCCGGGGGTCCAATCAGCAACACCCCCTTGGGAATTTTGCCTCCCAGTTTTTGAAATTTTTTAGGCTCCTTCAAAAATTCAATGATTTCCTGAAGCTCTTCCTTGGCTTCCTCAATCCCGGCCACATCCATGAAAGTAACCTTGTTTTTTTCCCCGGAAAACAAACGGGCCTTGCTTTTTCCGAAGGTGAAGGCTTTTCCGCCGCCCTGCTGCCTCATCAAAACCACCCAGAAAACAATTAGTATTAAAAATGGAGCCCAGGAAAGAATGATCGAAAGCCACTCATTTTTATTTAGCTTTTCAACTTCGATGGAAATCCCATTCTTTCTCAATATGGAAATAAACTCCGGATAGTCAGCCGGAATGGCAGTTTCATATTTTTCCACTTCCGAACCCCGGCTGATATCACTGGTGACTTTTCCGGTAACCACATTGCTGTCAATATAGGCAGTGACAATTTCCTTGTTTTCCACCTTTTCCATGAAATCCGAAAAGGTCAACTTGGTGGCTTTGGCATTGGTGACGTTGGAGAGCATATTCCACAACAGTATTATGATGATAAAAGAAGCAACCCAGAAAAGAATTCCTTTGGGCCTCTTTTGATTAATATTCTTCATTTTTTCCTCAGATACAATATTTTAGAATGATATTATAACACAAATCCAGCAGTTAAAAAAGTAATAATTCATTCAATGGAGATCTTTCAAGAGGTAATAGGCCCGATATGGGGTAAAAATGGTGAAATCCAAAAAAACATGCTATAATGGAGCGTGAAAAATGAGATTCATGGGTGACTTTAGGGGTATTATCCAAAATTGAGTTTAATATCTTGGCAAGGAGTTGAACCATGATTAGAGTGGAACTTTTATCCATTACCCCGTCGGCAGAAAAATTGATCGAGGATGCCGGTCGGACCGCTTACTTATCCTTTCACAAGGAGATAAAATACAGCGGCCCGGACTTCATCAAAATGCTCATCAACAAAGACCACATATCCGTGCTCGAACATGCCCTGGCCACCTTCAGAATCAAAGGCGGTTCCAGGTCCTTTACCCATCAAATGGTCAGACACCGTTTATGTTCTTTCACCCAGCAATCCCAGCGCTATGTGGATGAATCCAAGTTCAGTTACTCCATTCCGGATTCCATTAAACAAGACCCGAAAACCGAGAATTTATACAGAAATTTCATGAAAAGGGCCAAAACCGTGTATGCCGAACTTCAAGAGCTGGGTATAAAAAATGAGGATGCCCGTTTTATTCTGCCCAATGCCGTGGAGAGCGAAATCGTGGTAACAGCCAATTTCAGGGAATGGCGGCATATTTTTGAATTGCGGGGGCAAGCCGAGGCCCAGTGGGAGATTCGAACCATCATGATCAAAATCCTCAAAATCCTCAAAAAAAATGCCCCGGCCATTTTTGAGGATTACGAGATAGACGAACAAAACCAAATTATAAATAAAACCAATAAAACCGGGACCCTCACCGAAAGCCCATAATTCCAATATTTTGCTTACCCGGAACTATAAAACCGGATTCCGGCAAACCGTGACCGATATTCTGAAGTAACCGGGCAACGGTCCTTTTTAGCAACTGGCTGGATTGGCACAGGCAACA
>DAOVIP010000416.1 GCA_030671465.1 Candidatus Aminicenantota bacterium
ATAAGGAATACATTTTAGCTTAATTTATTCACATATTCAATCATTCGAAAATTACCAATTTTTCTTGATTTTTGAATTTGATATATTTCTCTTTTTTTTATATAATGTGAATTAATTAATATCTTAAAAATACAAAAATAATTTTATCTAAACAAAAAGGAGGAATTCATGGATAAAATAACCTTCAGTGTCATCAAAGCTGATATCGGTGGATATGTGGGTCACTCAAGCATGCATCCTGACCTGATTGAAACTGCTGAGAAAGCTTTACAAAAACATAAAGATCAAAACCTGATTATTGATTTTCATGTCTCGCATTGCGGTGATGATCTTGAACTCATTTTCACCCACCATAAAGGTGAAGAGGATAAAGAAATTCACAAAATGACCTGGGATATTTTCGTTGAAGGCACCAATGTGGCCAAGTCACTGAAACTTTATGGTGCGGGCCAGGATTTATTATCAGATGCCTTTTCCGGCAATATTAAAGGTATGGGACCGGGTTGTGCTGAGATGACCATTGAGGAGAGAAAGAGTGAACCGGTGATTGTTTTTGCAGCGGATAAGACCTCCCCCGGCGCCTGGAACATGCCCCTGTATAAAATGTTTGCCGATCCGTTTAACACCATTGGATTGGTCATCGATCCCTCCATGCATGAGGGATTTACCTTTGATGTTCTTGATATTTTCGAGAATAAAACCGTTAAACTGAATACCCCGGAGGATACCTATGACCTGCTCTGTTTGATCGGTGCTTCGGAACATTATATCATCAAGGCCATTTATAAAAAGGATGGTACCATTGCAGCCGTGACCTCCACCCAGAAAGTCAATCTAATAGCCGGAAGGTATGTCGGCAAAGATGACCCGGTCATGACTATACGCTGCCAGAGCGGTTTTCCTGCAGTCGGGGAAGTACTGGAACCTTTTTCCATGCCTCATATGGTGGCCGGATGGATGCGTGGCTCCCATTGGGGACCGATTATGCCTGTTTCTGTAAAAGATGCCCACCCTACCCGGTTTGACGGACCTCCCCGGGTCATTGCCCTGGGATTCCAGCTGAATAACGGTTCTCTGGTTGGGCCACGGGATATGTTTGCCGATGTCAGTTTTGACCTGGCCCGTCAGCAGTCAAACGAAATTGCCAACTACATCCGAAGACACGGTCCGTTTGAACCCCATCGTCTTCCGCTTTCGGATATGGAATACACCACCCTTCCCCATGTTTTGAGTAAATTGAAAGATAGATTTAAATAACTTCTATTTAGTTTTATAACCTGGTTTTACATTCATTTCCATGATATGCTGGCCGGCCGCAAATAAATCATCGGCAATAAAATCAGCTAAATCAAATCTCTGTCCTCTGGTATATTCAGAAGGTATGGCGATGACATAACAACCGGCCCGCTTACCTGCCACGACACCGTTCTCAGAATCCTCCAGTACCACGCATTGACCGGAATTTAGTCCCAGGCCCTGGCAGGTCTTGATATAAATTTCCGGATCAGGCTTGCCATTCCGAATGTCATCCGAAGTCTGGCAGAAAGCAAACACATCCCTCAATTGAAGTTTATCCAATACAATGTCCAGGAATTCCCGGGGCGCACCTGTAGAAATGGCCAGTTTCATTTTTGCTTTGAAGTTTTCAATGATTTCATACAGACCATTCATGGCCACCAGGTCATTTTTCAATTTGTCCCTCATCATTTGATTTCTCATTCTGAGGATCTCTTCATCTCCGACCTGGATATTCAGGTCCTTGATGAAAATCCGGATACTCTCAACGGGTTTTCGTCCCATCATTTTCCAGAGGATTTGATTACTGACCGTTTTACCAAACCGGGCTGCGATTTGCCTCTCACTCTCAAAATAGAGTCTTTCACTGTCGATCATCAGCCCATCCATATCAAAAATGAGTGCCTTCATAGGAAATTTAAATACAACATCATTGGGATTTTATCCAATCTGGTTAGTTTAAACCTGTTTTTTAATTTTCCATTCTAACACAAATAAAAAATATCTGAAATCAGAACCTGGTATTGACAACATTTTATTCATCTGGAAAAATGATATATATAACCATGGCTAAAAAATAATGAAACTCAGAGAGCTTCCCGTATTGAAATTGTTATTCCACGGGATAGATTCTGCCAATGCCGCCGCCGAGGGAATCATTAAGGCCACCAGAACCCAGCGCCACGTGAAGTTTCATCTGATGGGTGCCTTTATTGTACTGGTCGTTTCTTTTTTG
>DAOVIP010000082.1 GCA_030671465.1 Candidatus Aminicenantota bacterium
AAGCCTACCGTGCAAAAAGATAATTGGATAATGACTAATATTGCATCTATACTAGCTTTAGTGATAGTAGTTGCGGCAGTAATTTCTTGGTTTCCAATTCCTGGTGTTGTTGTAGTGCCTGAGATGACTGGATACATTAATTCTCCTTGGGGAATTCTTTACAAATGATGTTTAGAAAAAAACTTACCTCACCCAACCCGGGGGGACTCCAGCTTTTCTTGCCTTTTCAGGTAAATCACTCAACTGATTTTGTAGACTTTCCAGCTTCAATTTATTCTTATTATGTTCTGAAGTAAATTTGTCAATTTGATTTCTCAGGTCAATTTTTTGGAGGGGGAGACTCATGGAAATATGATTGGTTACCATTTGATTAAGGACTAGCTGATCCGCTTCAACTTTTTTGTTCAATTTCGCAATTTGTTCTTCCAGCTTATTTTTTAGATCTTTCCAGTATTTCATTTCTTTCTGGGGATCCTTCTTTTGGACAGTGCTATTTTCCACTTGTTTTTCTTCTTGATCCAAGGTTTCCACCTCTTCCGTGAATTGAACAAACCCATAATTTTTTTCAGGGACTTTGATGGAAATCAAATTATAATTGGTGAGTTTATATTTTGATTTTTGTATTTTTTTTCTTCTTTTTTCCTCTTCCTTTTTTAATTTCACCAAATCCACGGCATCGGGGAAGGCACAAGGGGTGAAAATATTTATTATAAAAAAAGAAAGAACAACCAGTATCAAATTCCTCATTTTCCAATCACCTGAATATGAACCAACCTGTTTTTTCTTCTCTGCTCTTCACTGGTATTGTCAAATGGCGACTCTTTTTCTCCATAAAAATAACTTTCAATGAAATTCTCCGCGATGCCATATTCATTGATTAACATCTCTCGAACCCGATCTACTCTTTCTTTTGAAATTTTCAGATTGTATTCGAGGCCGCCAATGCCGCAGGCATATCCTTTCAATATGACAACAAATTCAGATTTAGATTTGATAAATTTCTTTATTCGTCCAAACTCAATCTCATAACTGGGATCAATGCTCTTGCTATCTAGATCAAACAAAATACTGACTTCAACTTTTTGAATTTCATCCGGCAATTTTCCAGATTTCAAGGCTTCAACAATCGGAATTTTCTCAACATCTTCCAGCGTTTCTTCAGGTTCCTCAGAAATCAAGACCACCCGGTCTCCAATTTCTATGGTGTAGGTGGAATCTAAAATTTTTACGGTTGAATTGGTATTCTGGGGATTGACTACAATGCCGAGTCCTGTTATAACCGGCGGCAGGTTTTTTTTGATTATCTTGAAAAACAAAAGGAAATCTCCTTTAGCCACCAGGGCTTTGCCAAGATCAACCGCCACAAAATTGGAACTACCGGCAATTTCTCTTTCAATGCCAACTACCAGATCACTGTAAACCACCCTCCCTTCAAAGGGTGACTCGGGTAATCGACATTCCTGATAATCAATTTTTTTCTTAAAAACCGTGTCTTCTGGTTTGAATGGCAATAAAATATCATCAATATGAACCATGTCACAACCTTTTCTCAAGGTAATAACTGCTTTATCTTCATATACACACGTTACTTCTGCCAGAGATTTTTTTAAATAGTAAATTCCCAACGATTTTAATGAAAAGGGATTGGGAATCCGCTTACCCTGCTCAAGTACAATCCACATATCTCCTTCTTTGATGCCATCAACCGAGCCCCTGTTAATAAAAAGTTTATCTTCATCAGTATAAGCACTTCTATTTAAAAACATCTCTTCTGCACCGATAATAACTACATCCCAACTGATTTTTTTACCAATAAAAAAAGAACAATACAGATCACTTTCGGAGATTAAAGTAGAAGCGGCTTTAAATGAGTAACTCTTTGTTAGATTAAAAACTTTCTGTTCATCTTGTGAAAAAAGGGTAAGGCAAAAAACCATAACCAAAAATGCAACAAAAAATTTTTTCATTGTTCTCTCCTATTTAAAAAAAACACTGACTCCCCGGAAAAATTCCCGAAAAACAACTTAAATATTAACATTACACTTTATTTAATAAAACAAAATAAGGATTTTGTCAAGTTTATTGCCATATGTTGATCAATCAATTAAATTCATACGTTCATAAAAAATCTCCCAGATGCCGCGAAATTAAAATTGACAGCAACCTGATTTTATAGTAAAAATAGACATGCATAATTCTAACCGAGTTGATGTGAGATATAAATGACCAAAAGTATTGCAGAAAATCCAATCCCCCTCATATTAAAAAATATTTTGAAAGAAAAAATCAGCGGAGAATTGACAATAACCCTGACCCAACATTCGAAAAAATTATTCTTCTCCCAGGGCATTCTTAAGTTTGCTCAATCCACTATCAAACAAGAAAGATTGGGGGAAATTTTATTAAAAATCGGAAAAATAAATCAAACCCAATTCTGGAATATTGAGAAAATTTTAGAAGGTGAAACAGAAAAAATCGGTAAAGTCCTGGTTCAAAAGAATATTATTACCCAGAAAGATGTCTTTTTGGGACTGCTTTCCCAGTTCCGAATTATCGCACTCTCAATATTTGAACTGGAGTCCGGACAATGGGAATTCCAGGAAAAAATTCCCGATGTTCCCGGGGATTTAAGCTTTAATATCGAACTTCCTTCAATCATCATTGAAGGGATGAAAAAAGTCAAAAATTTATCATTTTACACAAATAAATTTAAATCATTTTCACCTTATATCTGCGTTGTTCATCCCAGCCATAAAGATATGCTCATTGCAGAGGATATGGATATCCTACAAATCTTGTCCGATCACAAAAACACATCATCTGAAAAGTTGATGACTCATCTAAAAATTTCTGAGGATATTTTTTGGAGAAAAATGATAATTTTATACCTTCTCAATATCATTGATTTCAAGGAAATCCAATTGGAGAAAACCGTTGACAAGAACATCGAAGAGTTGCTGAGATATTATGATAAAATAAAATCTAAAAAAATGGATTACTATGAATTGCTCAACATAAAAAATTCCGGCCAATTAAATGAAATCAAGGAAGCATATTTCTCATTAGCCAAGAAATTTCATCCTGACCGGATAAACAATTCAGTAGGTTCGGAAATACAAGAAAAGGCCAATTTCGTATTCGCTACTATCAACAAGGCCTATGACACCCTAAGTAATGAAAACAGAAGAGAAGAATACGATTCCAAAGGATACAAGGAAAGTGATCAGGAAGACTCCAAGCAGGTAAACCTGAAAGAAAAAGCCCGCATTTTATATTTAAAGGGAAAAACACTTTACAACAAAAAACAGTACTGGGAAGCCGCATCACTGCTTGATGAAGCAGTTAAGATAGATAACAACAAACCGGCTTATGTCTTATTACTGGGTCTCAGTCAAATGAATACCGACACCTTGAGAAGAATGGCGGAAAGGAACTTGCAGAAGGCAAGTGAACTGGAACCATGGAATCCCGAACCTTTAATCGCCATGGGAAAACTCTTTCTTCATGAAGGATTGAAAAAAAGAGCCGAAACATTTTTCCGAAAAGCATTATCCATAAATCCGGAAAATGAAATCGCCAAAAAAAAGCTTGATGAAATTAAAAAGAGTTCATCAAAAAAAATATCAATCGGTTCCATCTTCCGAAAAAAGAAAAATTAATCCGCGATATTCAATTCTTTATTCAATATTTTTTTTATTTTTCCCACTACATTCTGGACCTGTTTGTTCAACTGAGAAGCCTGACTGCTTATTGTTTTTTTAAAATTCTCATCTTCGATGCCTTTAAGATTTATCATAACATTGTAAAGCGCAGCTTCTGCTGCAGCGGCAGCTGTTAATCCGGCAACACCAGCATCAGACAGAGAATTCCTGTTCCCCTTTTCAGTAACCATCAAGGCCAAATCAGCTGCATCCTTTGATTTTTCCAAGACCGAAAGTGGAACCAAGGTAGCTGCTTTTGTGGCTTCCAGAATTTGATTGTTTCTGTAGTCAATTTCTTGGTCGGTTTTTTTAGGCAAGGAGAAACAATCCATAATCTTATTGAAAGCTTCTGTATCTTTATCAATGGCCTCAACAAAAAAATCTTTGAGTTGTTGTGCTTTTTCTGCTACCGATATCATTTCATCGCGAATGTCTTTGTACTCTTTCTTGTTATAGGTCAGATTCCCGACCATGGCGCTCAAACCAGAACAAAGAGCCCCGTTAACTGCAGCCACACTACCTCCGCCCGGTGCAGGTGAATCAGAGGCCAGCTCATCCATAAATTCATAACTGTTCATGGAAGCCAACCTGCCTGGTTTTTTAAAGCGGTACTCGATTATTTTATGCTGGGGATTGAACTCAGCCACATCTTCCATACCCAGGGATTGAACCGCTATTCTTACCAATTCCTTTTGAGCGACTCCAGTTGATGAACCCTGCTTTTTTAAAAAATGCCTTCCCACTTCCAAAATGGCCTCGAAAGGTATTAATCCTACCAGCTCGCTCCCGGTAACCCGAACCCCAAAGGTTTGGGCGAACTTTTCTGCTTCCTCAAAAACCCGATACAGAGGTGTGATTTTATAATTCAGGAGGTTAATCGAAATCTGGGCCATATTGTATTCATCTATATACCAACCAACTCCCCTGACCGCCTTCAGGGTGCCGGGAATTCGCTCTTTTTTCCCAGTCTCCTTATTTTTCACCATTCTTCCCTTTTCTCTTATTCGGTTGGCTATTTTTCTGGCGATTTTTACGTCTCTGGTATTTAAATTAATATTGTAAGCAATCAGAAATTCCCTGGCCCCAATCACAATAGCACCGGATTTTTTATTAAAGACCGGTTTACCATAATCCGGTTTATATTTTTCAGTTTTTAATTTTTCAGGTAGTGCTTCATACTCTCCTTCCCTGATAAATGCCAGGCTTCTTCTCTCTTCAGTTAGGGCCGCTTCTTCATACAGATAAACCGGAATATTCAATTCTTCTGCCACTCTTTCAGCCAAGCTTTTGGCTATGGCCACACAGTCCTTCATGGTTACTCCCGAAACCGGTACAAACGGACATACATCTGTTGCCCCCATTCGGGGGTGCTCACCACTATGAATGGCCATATCAATAAGTTCTGATGCCTTTTTTATGGTTTGAAAAGCAGCTTCCAGAACACCTTCGGGAGATCCTGCCATCGTGACCACTGTCCGATTGGTATCCTTGCCCGGATCCACATCCAAAAGCATTACATTTTCTGCTTTTTCTATCTCACCTGTGATCTGGTTGATGATGGACATATCTCTGCCTTCTGAAAAGTTCGGAACACATTCAACTATTTTTTCCATTCATACCTCCTCAAGATTTTTCTCTTTTTTTTTGATTTTTTTTCCTCCAAGAATCGATTTCTTTGTGATTCCCCGACAATAATATCTCTGGGACTTTTAATCCCCTGATCTCTCTGGGCTGGGTATACTGAGGGAATGCATATTGATCCGGATGAAAGAAAGAATCGGTCTCCAAGGACCTCGGATTTCCCACCACTCCGGCCAACATTCTGCTTACGCTCTCAATCAATACCTCGGCGGCAACTTCTCCACCCATTAACACATATTCGCCGATGGAGATCTCCTCATCGACCAAAGTATCGATAACCCGCTGATCAACACCTTCGTACCGACCGCAAATGCAAATCAAATGCTGTTCTTGTGCTAACTCTTTTATTTTATTTTGATTTAAAAGATTTCCGTAAGCAGAAAAAAGAATGACTTTGCCTTTATTCTTTTGGGTCACATGTTCAATGGCATTAAACAGAGGTTCGGGCATCATAACCATTCCGGCTCCGCCAGCAAAAGGCCGGTCATCCACTTTTTTATGTTTATCCCGAGTAAATATTCTTAAATCGTATGTGTCCAGCTGAATGATATTCTCTTCAATGGCTTTGGAAACCAAACCATATTTTGCAAAACTCTTTATTATATCAGGGAATATGGAAATAATCGAAAACTTCATTTATTCAAATCCCATAATCCCTCGGGAGGATCGATGATGATTAACCTTTCATTCATTCTTATCTCATGGATGATTTCATCACTGAAGGGAACATAGATGATTTCGTCGTTATTGGAAATTTCAAACACCTTGTTCAGGCCAAATTGCTTTATGTCCCGGACTGTTCCCCACAATTTTTCATGAATATCTCTTACCAAAAAGTGAATCATGCACTTATCCTCTTCCTGAATCATCTTATCTAAAATGAAAATCGAATATCCGATTAATTTGTAAGCCTCTTCTATGGTATTGATATCATAAAATTTCAGAATGAATTTGCTATTTATCCGTTTGCTGTATTCAATTTTTTGTTTTCTAATATATTTCTCCGATTTCAGGATGACGACCTGATCCCTTTTTAAAATAAAGTTATCACAATAAGGTTCAAGCCCAATGACAATTTCCCCCTTATTGCCTTTAATTTTTAAGATTTTTCCAAAAAAAATCAATCAGAATTATTGATCGTGATTTTCGATAATTTCAAGATTATATCTTCTTCTATGCTTCATCCCGGAAGCAGCAAGGATAGTTCTAATAGCTCTGGCAGTTCGCCCTTGTTTTCCAATTACCTTACCGAGATCAGAGGATGCCACACGTAGTTCCAGAATAGTTGTCTGTTCTCCATCAATCTGTGTTACCTGCACCTGATCCGGATTGTCAACCAATGATTTGCATACTGTTTCTACGAGCTGTTTCACTTTGACCTCCTTAATTATCCGTTTTAACTTTCTTTAATAAGGACTTAACTGTTTGAGATGGTTTTGCTCCTTTTGTTATCCATTCATCATATTTGTCGACGTCAATCTTTATTTCCACGGGATCGGTCATGGGATTATAGTGTCCGATTAATTCAATATATCTTGACTCTCTGGGTTTTTCCTTGTCCATTGCCACAATCCTGTAAAAGGGCTTGCGCTTGGTTCCTCGTCTTGTCAATCTAATCACAACCATTAATTGTTATCTCCTTAAAAACCAATATTGCAACGCTCCCTTCTGATTTCATCAAAAAAGACCCATTGCAGGTAGAAATCTACATCATTTTTGATAAAAAGTCAAACTTTCTCAGTATCTTTCTAAAAAACGGCTTTTTCATATACTTCTTTATCTCAAAATATTGTTTCAGTAGTTGATTCACTTCCTGAACCGTGCGGCCCGAGCCCCTGGCTATTCGCAATCGTCTTCTTCCATTAACAATCTTAGGTTTTTCCTTCTCTTTTTTCGTCATTGAGCTAACTATGGCAATCAAGTACTTGATTTTGTTATCATCAATCTGGGGATTGCTTTGGCCCAAATTCATTCCCAAATTAGGGGCCATATTCGGCAACATACCCATGATATCACTCATGGATCCTAACTTTTGAACCTGCTTCAACTGAGACAGAAAATCATCCAGGGTAAATTCATCTCTCAACATTTTTCGAGCTGTCAATTCAGCTTGTTTCTGGTCGAATTTATCTTCCGCTTTTTCAATCAGGGTTAACACATCGCCCATTCCCAGAATTTTTGAAGCTATTCTATCGGGATAAAATTTTTGGAAATCACTGTTTTTTTCACCTATACCCACAAATTTTATCGGTTTTCCAGTAACATTCACGATCGATAAGGCTGCACCACCACGGGAGTCTGCATCCAGTTTGGTTAGAATAATAGAATCAATCCCTATTTCTTCCGC
>DAOVIP010000361.1 GCA_030671465.1 Candidatus Aminicenantota bacterium
AGTGGATGAGAGTTGAGAGGATAAGAAGTTCTGAAGTTAAGAAGTCTTTTTCTTTACCTTTAATTCTACCATAATCTCTACCTTTACCTGAGATTTAGGTCATAGAGCATAAAATCATTTGTTAAGCCCTGTCCCTTTGGGGTCAATGAGTGAATGAGTCTATGGGTGGATGAACAAAGAAGGTCAGGTATTGCAATGTAACAATGTTATAAGGCAAGACCTGACCCCACAATTTGCAAATCCATATGGATGACCCTGAAAATTCAAAACTCAACACTCAAAACTGAATGACAACCCTTGTATCCATTGTACTTTTCTGATATTTTATGGACATGTTGGGGCATGCAGGTGTTTTTTTGACCATACTGGCCCTGGGCATGGGGGGGATTTCCCTGACCCACACCCTCTATCTCAACCAGAGAATACGCCGCCACTATCTCAAGATCCACAACTGGTTTTTTGTTCTTTTTAACTACATGGTTTTTATGGGCCTGGCCTTTAATTACCTCCAGTTCAACCTGGGCCCGCAATTATCTGCAGCCCTGGCAAGAAAAATTTTTCAGGCCTACCATTTTCAACTCTCCATTGTCTCTTTTTTACTCCTTTACAGTTTCATCCTCCTGATCCACGAATTGTTGCGCAAAAAGTGGGCCAGAAGGTGGAAGATAGGTTTTTTTATCATATTCGGACTGCTCATCGCCTCCCAGGCGATATTTTCTATTCTCAACCTTTTTATCGGAAAAATTCCCATCTATATACTCTTCTTGCTGGTCATTTTTTTTTCAACTGAAATCATTCTCATGGCCATGGTCATCCGTATTTTTCTGAGAGCATCATCCATTCCGGGTCCAACAAAACAGCAATCACTCAAAAAATTTGCCTTTTTGATTCTGGTTATACTCATACCCGACACCATCCTGAATTTTTTCCAACTCTTTGACATGGTCTCTTTGCACCTGTATGTCTTCCTCAAATCCCTGCAAATACTGGCCATCAATTTGCTTACCTTCCTGTTCATTAAGGGATTTGTCCAGAAGATGTTTCCGGAGCACGCCCTCGGTGTCGGGGCTGGGCCGCCGGTAGAGCAACTATTTCAAAAATACAAAATATCCAAGCGGGAGCAGGAGATCATTCAACTGATCTGCCAGGGAAAGAGCAACCGGGAAATCGAAGATGAACTTTTTATCTCCATTCAGACCGTCAAAGACCATGTTTACAACATTTTTCAGAAAACCGGGGTCAAAAACCGGGTGCAGCTGAGCAATCTTTTTCGAGGTTCCAGAGAATAATTTCTGTTAATCTAACCGGTTTACAATTGGGTTACCTTCAGCCGCCAGTGCTCCCCATCCTCAATCAGCTGGTAAAGTTTTCCCCCTGAGATGGCATAGGGATAAGGCTGCAGTTCATCCCGTCTTTTAAGAGGTATGACCATCTCTTTTAAAAATGTTCCCCGCACATCAAAAACCAGGCACTGGGTGGCACCGTTGTCGTCCTCATCGATTCGGTAGGTGATGACATAAATTTTTCCTTTTTCTATGACCATATTGGCTATGGCCGGAAGATCAGGCGGAAATAAGAGTTTGGGATTTAGCATTTCAAAAATCCCTTTATACCTTTTGTCAGTTTTGAAAAATTCAGTTATTTTTTTTTTGAATAAATCCGTCACCTTTACCCTTTCATACTCTTTCTGGATGTTGTAGAGTTGGTTCCCATTCTGATCAAATACCCGGATGATAAAATCTTCTTCCCAGGCAATGAACAGTTTGTTGTTGTGGGTAACAAAGGTCATGGCTGCCGGCAGTACTCGCAGTCCCTCCCCCATCTGGAAGTGATGCCTGACCTTGAAGACCCCCTTTACCTTGTTCAATCGGGAATCGTAAATATTCACAGACCGGTATTGAATCCCCTCCTCAACCACCATACCCTGTCCGGTATAGCCTTTCCCCAGAGGCTTAAATTCCCGGGCCCGGCTGTGGGATCTTATTTCCCGGATATATGAACCATCGCCCTTCTTGAAAAAGGAAACTTTTCCCAGGCTGTTGACCAGAATAACCGGAGTCTGAACATCAATTAACAACTCTTCAGCTCCCCGCATCACATCGAGCAGAAATTCCTGAGGCCCCTCGCCTTTTTTGCCGATTTTTTTTATCATTTGGAAATTTTTCAGGTCGTAAATATAAATCGAGGTAGCTTCTGGAATATAAATGTGTTGATGATCCACGGTTATGGAATTGGGCTCGATCAGCTCCTTGAGTAAGGGAGAATTATTGGCCAGTCCATCCTGGGCCAGCCACATAAACAATATGAATAAAAATACATACACAAAAAATTTAAAAATCTTGGTCATGGGTCTTCTCCTTTTGCCAAAATTTGCTGGCCGTGTTCACACAACACCCCCATTATGTTTCGCATTCCCAAGGAAGACAATCCTACCAAAGTTGGATTTTTCAAAATCCCACTTTAGTAGGATAGAACTAAAGGGGTCAAATCTTTATTATTGACATTAGTGACTGAGAGTTGAGGTGAAGGTAAAGGGAAAGGGAAAGTAAAATCGCTCCCTTAATTCAGAATGCAAAAAACAAGATCTGACGATCCAAATATAGTGGTTAAAGAAAAAGTGAAAATTGTCAAAATGTCAAGCACCGTCACCCCAATTGCTGGCCAGATTTGGTTCTGGCTTTTTAAAGAGAAAACCAATTCTTTTTCCCGAGCCGGTTAATCATTTTGTAATATGACTGAAAAACTGATA
>DAOVIP010000259.1 GCA_030671465.1 Candidatus Aminicenantota bacterium
AAAACAAACATTACAACCTTCAATCAATTGAAGACCAAATCAAAAAGCAACTGGGCTAAAGATTACCGATACCATCAAGGGATCTCGGCAGATCGCTTTAACATTGCCTTTCAACACCTTACCCCGCGGATTAAGGGCGGGATAAAACTGAATGCCAAATTTCAAATCAGATGGTTTAGACATTCAGATCGAATTCCCCATTTCATTCAAGCGGTTCATCAACAATACCTTGGATTATCCAAAAGAGATAAAAAACAAAAAATTGATTCACCAATTGATTTTTCAAAGTACAAATCCTTTTACCTGATTCAGAAACCCAGATTTCAACCCTGGGACGTTGATTTTATTTTTTTATACCGTATTTCAGAAACGCTTTTACAAATTTCAAATCCTGGATCACAATTGTTAATGAAATTACCCAGAACATACTGCCTGAATGAACACACATCATACTTTCCCCTTCAGGCATATGAAAAAAACCCGGCATTCGGGAAAACAGTACAGGGCAGATACTACCATTACCTCTATTCCAAAGTGAAAATAAATAAATTGAATATGATCCTGTTTTCCCTTAATGAGCACCTGGATTTAAACCTCAAGATAAACAATGTAGAAAGAATCATAAAACAGAAAAATCAAACAACAATCAATTTGATTGAAATAGGCAACATCAAACCAAAAAAGTATCATAAAGATTATGTCTATCATATCGAAATACAAACCAATGCCAAACACAGGCCCTATTATTTTGTTCTTAACCCGCTTTTTAGTGGCATTCAAAAGTCAGTACTAAAAACAAAAAAAACCGACGCCAAAATCATTGACAAACCAATTCCAGAACTGTTCTCAGATAACAAACTTCCAGCCTGGATGAAAAATTATTACAAAAAAACAGGTCTTGACCTGTCACTGCTCACCTTTATTCAAACAGCTGAAATATTCAAAAATTCGGAGAATTCCTTGAAAAACATCCATATCGATTTTTTCCCGATTTCACAGGGCAAATACAAACTCCATATAGCCGGACACAAAATATCAGAACAATTTTCAGCAGAATCTCAAAATACTCTGGAATACCGACTCTTTACATCAGCGGGGATTTCCAAAAAATCTTTTAAACTGAATAAGGAATTCGAATCAATTCAAATAGAGATAAATGATCCGATCAATTTTATTGAGGTGGATGTGAGAGGTTTGCGAGAGAATAATTTTCTTATAAAACGCATAACCCTGGTCCCGGATTACCCGGAAATTATAAAAGTTGACATGGTCCATTAGTTCTGTTTTCGTCCAACATTTTGCATATACCTCCAGAATCGTCGATTACTCTCCCTTGACCAGCTATGGCTTTTTGGAGGTAAATTTTTTAAAAGAACAGTCCGGTAGCCAGATTTCCGGTATATTTTTTCTGATTGGATACATATATCAATCAAATTATCATAATCTCCTCTGGTAAAGCAAAAAACCACTCCAAATCGAGGACCTTCTACCGTTGGCTTTAAGAGGATATTATCTTGGCCAACATAACCCTGAGAATGAGAGAGGATGGTATTATAAAAATCCGGTCGGCGATTGGCCAGGTGGTGACACATCCCTGCGCCGGCAGAGATCCCCACCAGGTAAATACCATTTGAAGAAACCGGGTATTTTTCAACCACCAGATCAATCATTTTTTCGATTCCATCAATTTCTTTATTAAATGGCAACCAGCCGGTGGCCTCTTGATTTAAAAAAGTGTAGCGATACGCCGATCGGGGAACCAGCAAAATAATACCCTGGCGTTTGCAGAATTCAATCAATCCGGTCTCTTCTACCGGGCTGCCGGTGTAGTTCTTCAGCGCGGGAATGCTTTTGAATCCATCTGACATCACCCCGTGAAAATAGACCAGCAGGGGAAATTTTTTTTGGCCCGGTGGCCGGTAGAGCGTATAAACCCTAGATTTTCCCCATTGATCAATGACCTGATGAGGGGTATCCAGTATCTGGTAGGCATCAGGGTTTCCGCAACCCGACCAGGTGCTCAACACCAGAAGTGGAATGAGGAAATAAAAAATCGGGATCCACCCGGGCTTGCCGAATCGATTCGGCTTATTTCTCTGAGGAAATGTACCCCAGGGATTCAAGTTCTCTGAGGGTCTCTTCATCATAGGCTCGATTCCGTCTCTGGGACGGATCTTTTTTCAGGGTGTAGCGTTTGTATTTGACCTGGCGTTGAAATTGAAATATCTCTTTTAAGGGCCGGCCATCCATGTCCTGGCCTACCGGATGATTCAGCAGGTATAAAATGGTGGGAGCGATATCAAATATGGAGGCCTTTTCTATTCTGCCCCTTTTCACCCCAGGACCGTGAACCATGAGGATGCCGTCCGGAGCCGGATATTCATCCGGAAGTCCATAATGGTTATAACCCCCCGGATAAAACGTAAATCCATGATCTGACATGATTAGAAAAGTCGTATTCCTGTTTCTTTCATGGGTGATATAGTCCTTGATGATTTTTTCCATATGCCGATAAACCGATTCAAGTATATCCGATACCTGAAGCACCGCTTCATCAATCATTGACTGGGTGACAGTATTGGTCTCAAATGCCGATATCAATTTCTTTTTAAACTGTCTGTCCATCAAATGGGTCACCGAATGCTGGGCTATATCCGGTAACCTGAAATAGGTGGCAAAAAAATCAAACTTTTCTTTGTTGTACAGGTACCAGGATGCCCGCTCAATCAAATCATCCTGCTGAACAAAACCGGGGTAGTTTTTCAAGGTGACAGTCCGCTTGATATTTCCCCCGGGGTATTTCTCATAGAATAGGGCCGGAAAATCCGCCAATCCGGTTTGCTTCAAAATGGCTCTGTAGTTGTTTCTTTCAACCATTTTTCTGAAAAGCCGGAAATAGGAGGCCGGGTGAATGGATTCTTCAAACTCATTGATTTTATCAGGCTTACGCCTGAACACCAGCCGGAAATAATCGGAAATCATCACTCCGTTGATGGGATCCGGAGGGTGGGATACCCACCAGTTGAGCACCATACTGCGCCGCCGGTATTCATCGAGAATCTGCCAGATCATGGGAGCCATTCTTTCTGACTTGGAATACGGGACTTTGATGCCACTTTTCCTGAGAAAGGCAAAATCCATGATCCCATGTTTCATCATATTTTTCCCAGAGGCAATACTGCTCCATACCACATTTGATTTAGTGGGTTTGCAGGTTTTAAAATAGGCCCAGGCGCTATCCTCTTTTAATTGTTTGAGAAAAGGTAACTTTCCTTTTTTAATCAAAGGATCAATGGTGGGCCAGTTGGCACCGTCAAAACCCAGAATCACCACCCGGGTTTTTTCAGTGGTCTGGATCCCGCAATGGGCCGCGGCCAGGGCCGAGGTAACCAGTAAGGATTTTTGAATAAAATCTCTGCGTTTCATGTGATCAAGTTAAATGTTAACAAAAAATAACAGCACCGTCAATTTTATTATTAAAATTGCCGGCAATCTCCCAGAAAGCATTAATTTGACCGTTAACGGACTTGATCTTTATCAACCGCAATGCTAAAATCTTCTTTACCCGGAAAGAGATAAGACATGAATTCAACCGCAACCCATCCCGGCTCGGGCTCTGGCCTGGTTCAGCATATAAAAGACCAGTTTGGAAAGAACAGGATTTTTCCCTTGCGGCAAATTTGTTTATTTCTTT
>DAOVIP010000286.1 GCA_030671465.1 Candidatus Aminicenantota bacterium
CCACTGTAAATATTCCAGTTCGTCACCTCTTGTCCCGGTTTCATATCTTCAAAATAACGGGTTAAAACACTCTGCCTGGAATATTGACCATTCAGTGCCATCCCATTCAACTGCTTCTGGGTATCCTGGAGAAATATGCGGCCGATTAAAAACCCCAGGATCAAAAAAAAGGCAAAACCGGCCAATGTAAATCCCCATCTCAATGAAGGGCGTGCCAGCCAGGGTTTTGATTCGGCCTGGGTTACGCGTTGGATGATATATCCCCAGTATCGATCCCATTGGGGAACAGCTTCTTTCTTTTCACCCCGGGAAAGCACCTGCAATAATTGCCGGTTTTCTTCAACCATTCGGCCACACTCCCGGCAGGACTCAATATGTTTTTTTATCTGACGCTTTTCGGCCTGGGAGACTTCGTCGTACAAATACAAAATGATCTTTTTTTCAACATCTTTACATTTCATGTCTTGACTCCTGCAGATAGGGTTTCAAATGACGCTTCAAGCGATGAACCGCCCGAAAGAGTTGCTGCTTGACATTTCCTTCGCTGCAATCCAGATGACTGGCTATTTCCCTGATTTTCAGATGCTGGAAATGCTTCATGGTAAATATCAGGCGTTGATTTGGAGACAGAAAATTAAGGGCCTGATCGAGTACTTGTTCCATCTCCTGGCGAATGCTTTGTTGTTCAGGTGTATTTCCCAGGCCCTCCTGGGGGGAATGATGCAGATCGGGTTCATAATTTTCCAGCCGGATCTTTCCCCTTTTTTTGACCAGGTCCAGGGAGGAATTGATGCCGATTCGGTACAACCAGGATGAAAAACTCCGGTTTTCTTTCAACTTGTTTTTTTTCAATGCGATAAATGCCTTGGCAAAGGTCTCCTGAAGCACTTCCTCGGCGTCCTCCATATTTCGGGTATAGCTGAAGGCCAGTTTCATGATCCGTTCTTTGTGATGATTATACAGTACTTTCATGGCACTAACCTGGCCCTCCTTAGCCTGCAGGACAAGTTTTTCAACTTCAATTGTCATATCTAAAGACATAAACTATTTTTAAAAGGTTGACAACCGCTTCGGAGAAAAATATTTTTTATTCCGAATTAAAATCATTAAAAATGAATCCAGTTATTAAAATAAATCATCTAAAGATCATTGTTGAAAAATAAAAATCATTTTGCTATCATGAAAACAGAAAAAAAATTCAATCCGAATTTTAAGGAGGTAATGATGAAAAAAATAAGCAGGCGTTCATTTCTAAAGAGCTCTGCCATGGCTTCAATTGCCACAGCAGCAGTTCCATTAATCTCCCGGAGTTTAGCCGGCTCTGGCGCTGCAAAAACTACCGGTTATTTTGAAAATGAATTCGGGATTAATGACCTGCTGTGCCAGAAGGTACTTACCAAAGCCCTTTCCAGAGGGGGAGATTTTGCCGATTTATTTTTCGAGCATTCCATTGGAAACTGGGTTGATCTGGAAGACGGAAAGGTCAATCAAGCCTACAGTGTGGTCCAGCTGGGAGTGGGTATCCGGACCGTAAAAGGAGATCAGGTGGGTTACGGATTTACCCAGATACTCAATGAAAAATCAATGCTGGATGCCGCAGCCACAGCTGCCACCATTGCATCCGGAACTGCAAAAAAACCGGCCGATAAATTTATACGGCAGGAGAATAAAAATTACTATCCCTTGAAAAGACTCCTGACTTCGGTTCCCCTGGAATCCAAACTTCCACTGGTCCAGGCAGCCAATGACAGGTGCTTTGCCCTCTCACCGCTTATTATAAAGGTCAGTGCCGGATTTCATGACCGTCAAAAACGCATACTGGTGGTCACCAGTGACGGGGTTAAAACCGAAGACCTGATTCCGAAAAATTATCTTTACGCCTCGGTTGTCGCGGAAAAGAATGGCAAGCGGGAACGTTCGAGCTGGAATCTCGGCGGACGACATGACTTCTCTTATTACACCATGGACCTGGTAAAAGAAATTTGTAAAACCGCTGTTGATCGGACCCTGGTTCTTTTTGATGCTGTCCCGGCACCGGCCGGTGAAATGCCAGTGGTACTGGGCCCGGGTATACCGGCCATACTGCTTCACGAAGCCATCGGGCACGGGATGGAAGCCGATTTCAACCGGAAAAAGATATCTACCTACACCACCATGATCGGGAAAAAAGTGGCCGAACCCTTTGTGACCATTATCGATGATGGGACCAACCCCAAATTGCTGGGTGCACTGAATGTCGACGATGAAGGAACACCGGGTCAGAAAACCATTCTGGTAGAAAACGGAATTTTGACCAGCTACATGCATGACAAAATTTCAGCCAGGCACTACCAAGTGAAACCCACCGGAAACGGCCGCCGGCAAAGCTACGAACACTACGTGGTTCCTCGAATGAGAAACACTTATATGCTGGCAGGGCCATCCACGTCCGAAGAAATCATCAAGAGCGTCAAAAAGGGAATCTATGTAAAGGGCGTTAGCAATGGTCAGGTAAAAATCGGTGAAGGCGATTTTGCCTTTTATGTATCCCAGGGACTCATGATTGAAAATGGAAAACTGACCGCTCCCATAAAGGATATGAATATCATGGGCAATGGCCCCAAGATGCTGAAAAATGTCACCATGGTGGCCAACGATCTGGAGATGTCCAAAGGCGGTACCGGTTATTGCGGCAAGGACGGTCAGAGAGTTCCGGTGGGTTTTGGTATGCCCACCGTACTGGTAAAATCACTGACGGTTGGCGGGCGAAAAGCCTAAATCAGGGAGGTAAGCATGAAAAAAGAAATGTATGATTTATCTGAATTTTCAATAAAAACAGCCAAGGCAGCCGGAGCAGATGAATGCCGGGTTAATATTAACAGTGAACGCTTTGTTGAAATCAGCTACCGCAGTCAGAAGCCGGAAAATATAAAAGAAGCCTCCAAAATGCAACTCTCGGTCGAAATTTTTGTCAACAAGCGCTATTCACGCCAATGGACATCCGATTTGAGAATGAATGCATTGAAAACCTTTATTACCAATGCGGTTAGCGCCACCAAACTTCTGGCCGAGGATCCCTTCAGAATCTTGCCGGACCCCAAATATTATCAGGGCAGAGCCAATGTGGATCTGGGAATCAATGATCCGGATTATAAGAATCTGACTGCCGAGGGACGGCATAAAATGGCTAAGGCCATTGAAAATGCCTGCCTGAAAAAAGGCGGGGAAAAAACAATTTCGGTAACGGCCATGGAATATGACAACCACTATGAATCGGTCATGATGGCCAGTAACGGCTTCGAAGGATACCGGCAGGCCACTATTTACTGGGCCGGAGCGGAAATAACCATGCAGGATGAGGGAGACCGACGGCCCAATGGATACAACTA
>DAOVIP010000030.1 GCA_030671465.1 Candidatus Aminicenantota bacterium
GGCTGAAATGTCCTTTTTACTGATCTCCGGGATCAATTGTTGTAATGCCCTAACAAATGCCGATTTAACCAGCGAACGGTATTGCTCTTTGATTCCCATTTTCCAGTGTTTCAGGATCATGATCCAGAAACCTCTGTAGGCCAGGATTTCAAGAAAATCGGCCGGGGAAAAGCTGGTTTTTTTATACCCTTCCCGTTTCAGTGCCAGCACCGCATTGGGTCCTGCTTCGACCCCTCCGTCGATCATGCGGGTAAAATGAACGCCCAGGAAGGGAAACTGGGGATCCGGAACCGGGTAAACCAGGTTCTTTACCAGCGATTCCTTTTCTTTTGTTATTACATAATACTCGCCCCGGAAGGGGATGATCTTCAAGCCGGGATTGATTCCGCACATCCGGGCAATCCGATCGGATTGCAGGCCGGTACAATTGATCAGATTTTTACACTTCACCTCTCCGGCATCAGAGGAGATGATGATTTCGTCGGGGTTTCTGGTGATTTTTTTCACCCGGAATTTGAGTTGAATCTCTCCACCCTTTTCTCTAAAAATCTCGGCGAATTTTTCCGTGACCTGGGTATAATTGACAATACCGGTATCCGGGACAAGCAATCCTGCGATTCCATTGACATGAGGCTCATAGGCCTTGATCTGCTCCGGCTTCAAGCGCTTTATCCCTTTGAGGCCATTGGAAATTCCACGTTTTTCGAGATCATTTAGCCGGGGGATTTCATTTTCATTGATGGCCACCACGATCTTTCCGCACCGTTCTACGGGGATATCATGCAGTTGACAAAACTCATATAACTGTTCCCTGCCGATGGTGCAGTTTTTGGCTTTCAATGAACCTGGCTTATAGTAAAGGCCCGAATGAATGACTCCGCTGTTGTTGCCAGTTTGATGGGCAGCCAGACGGTTTTCAGCTTCAATGACCAGGATCGAAAGATTTCCGGGCCGGGACAATTCCATGGCTGTGGCCATTCCCACAATTCCGCCCCCGATGATGACAATGTCGTATCCATTCGAATCAGACATGATTTTCTCCTCTGCATATGAGATTTTTTCAAATACAATCTTCCATTATTATCAGGAATCAACACTTCTGTCAATATGTTTTCCGGAATAATGTGGGCTGAGTTTTGGCTTATGGAGAGGGTGGATTGGGCTAAATTGACAGAAAAAATTTAATATGCTATAAGTTGAATCTTCTGATATATTCAAGATTTCAGATATATAAGGAGAATCAAAGAAAAATGAATTACAGTCTGATTGGAAAATCCATTCGAGAATCAGCCACCCTGAAATTGAATGCCACCACCGCTGCTCTCCGGGCCAAGGGAGAGCCGGTCATTCATCTGGGAGGCGGAGAACCCAAAAGCAAGGCACCCCTGGATGCAATCACCAATGCGGCCGCCTTATTGAGTACCGGAGAGGTTCGATATACACCCGCCGATGGAATTCCGGCCCTGAAGCAGGCCATTATTCAATATACCGAAACCTTTTATGGTCAGCAAGTGGCCCCGGAAAATGTGATTGCCTCGGGTGGGGCCAAACAGGCCCTGATGATCTGTCTTCAAGCCATATTAAATCCCGGGGATGAGGTTATATTCCCGGTTCCTTACTGGGTGAGTTATCCGGAAATGGCGAGGTTGTGCGGAGCGATTCCGGTTCCGGTTTTGCCCGGGGACGGCAGTTTTAATCCTGTTTTAGCGGATATAGAAAAAAGCATTACCGTCAATACCCGGGCGGTGATTATCAATAGCCCCAATAATCCGAGCGGGGTGATGTATTCCGAACTGTTCGTGGCGGACATCGTGGAACTTTGTGAGAAAAAGAATCTGTTTTTGATCATGGATGATATTTATCACCGCCTGATTTTTGATGGTAAAAAACCCATCAGTTGTTATCAATATGCCAAGGATATGTCGGAAGGATCCAAGCTGGTGGTGATCAATGGCGTATCAAAGCAGTATGCCATGACCGGATTTCGCCTGGGCTGGGCCGTGGTCAACAAAAATTTAAGGCAGATCATGACCAACATCCAGGCCCACCAGACCTCGGGTCCGTCGGTTATTTCCCAGCAGGCGGCCGTGGGAGCGCTCAATGGAGATCAATCTGGTGTGGAGAGTTTAAGACTAACCCTGGAGAACAACCGGAAAGTGATGCTGGAGCAGCTGAATTCCCTGAACGGGGTAAAGGTGACCAAGCCGGACGGTACTTTTTATTGTTTTGCCGATTTCAATGCCTTTGGAAAAGATTCCACCAAATTGGCCCTTTTTCTGCTGGAAAAGGTTTTTGTGATCACGGTACCGGGTGTTGAATTCGGACTGGATGGTTTCCTGCGTCTTTCCACCTGCGGTTCGATCAAGGAGATAATCGAAGGTATAAAACGCATCAAATGGGCCCTTGATCCCGATGCGCCCAGTGAATTGTATGTTGAAGACCACAAATTGGTGAGGAATTGGAAATGACGGATTATTCAAAATGCGGCTCTCCGACATTCCATCAGGCCGGTGATTTGGCCAGTGATTATGGCATTGAAAACCACGGCCTGGTTTATCCAGGACAGGTGTTCTGGAATTTGCCCGAAGCCGCCCTGTATGAAGAAGCCATATTCCGGGGTGAGGGACGAATCGTGGCCGGTGGTCCCCTGCTGGTGGAAACCGGCAAGTGGACAGCCCGGGCTGCCAATGATAAGTATTTTGTCCGTGAACCCTCCACCGAGGATAAAATTGACTGGGGTGAATACAACCGGCCCATGAGCCCCGGAAAATTCAACGGAATTTTGGCCCGCTTGCAGGCCTTTTTCCAGGATAGGGACCTATTTGTTCAGGATGTGTATGTGGGCGGTGATCCGGATTATCGGTTGCTCCTGCGGATTATCACCGATACGGCCTGGCAGAGTTTATTTGCCAGAAATATGTTTCTACCCATTTCGGATTCCCGTGAGTTAAAGCGATTTGTACCGGAATTTACCCTGATTGCCTCTCCCAAGTTCAGGGTGGATCCCCGGGTGGATGGCACCTTGAGTGAAACCGCCATTGTCATTGACTTTTCCAAACGGCTGGCTGTGGTGGTCAATTCAAGCTACGGTGGTGAAATCAAGAAATCAATTTTTACGGTTTTAAACTATCTCATGCCCCTGAAAGAGGTAATGTCCATGCACTGTTCTTCCAATGTGGGTAAAAAAGGCGATGTGGCTCTGTTTTTCGGATTGAGCGGGACAGGAAAGACCACTCTTTCGGCTGATCCTGATCGGAAACTGATCGGGGATGATGAACATGGTTGGAGTAATGATGGTGTTTTCAACTACGAAGGGGGCTGTTATGCCAAGGTGATCCGGATATCTGAGGAAAATGAGCCGGAAATATATGCCTGTACACGCATGTTCGGTACTATCCTTGAAAATGTGATTTTTGATCCGGTCTCCCGAACCATTGATCTGAATGACGATCAGCTCACCGAAAATACCCGGGCCTCGTACCCACTGGAATTTATTCCCAATGCGGTGGATAACAAAATGGTAAAATCACATCCCCAGAATGTCATTTTTCTGACAGCCGATGCCCAGGGTGTTCTGCCTCCGATTGCCCGTTTAGACCGGAACCAGGCTATTTACCACTTTATCAGCGGGTATACCTCCAAAATCGCCGGTACCGAACTGGGCTTGGGAATTGAACCCGAGATTACCTTTAGTGCCTGTTTTGGCGCTCCGTTCATGGTTCACCATCCCTTCTTCTATGCAGATTTACTCAGGAGCAAGATCGAAAAAGCGGGGGCCAAGGTCTGGCTGGTCAATACCGGCTGGGTAGGTGGAAAATTCGGAATCGGGAAGCGCATCAGTATCCGTCATACCCGGAATATGTTGAACGCGGTTCTGGAGGGAAAACTCGACAAGGTCAAATGCCGCCGGGACAAGCTGTTTGGTTTTGATGTACCCCTGACCTGTCCCGGAGTACCGGATGATATTTTTTTCCCTGAAAATGCCTGGGGCGACCAGAAGGAGTACTGGCAAAAGTATGATGCCCTGGCCTCCCGGTATATAGATAATTTCAAAATGTATGCCTCGGGTTGTCCCGCGGAAGTCATATCAGCCGGTCCCAAGAGGTTAAAGGATATCAAGATCGGATCAAAATAATCGAAACGCTTCGCGGTTTCAACCGTTTCCCGGTCACTTTTATTCTGGATATGAATTCACCGGATGTTTTTCAGTTTTTTCAAAAAAAATGCTTGACAAATATGGGAAAATGCATATAGTTAAATTTTATAACAAATCAATTTTAGAATTCAATAGGAGGTACCAATGCCAAAGATCGAACTTTCACTGGCAAATCTGAATGAAGTTTTTCCTGAGAATTTTTCTCAGGAGCAGCTGGCAAAAGCAAAAACAGTTTTCTTGAAGGAACTGGCCTTTCTGACTCACAAGTTTTACGGCGGAAAAATGATGACCGTGCCCAAGGCAGGCATTTACGGCTTTAACTGGTTTAATGTCTGGTATACGCCTGGCGTATCCAAAGTGTCGACTGCCATCAGAGATGAAGGTGAGGAACGGTCATTTGAATTATCCAACCGGGGAAATTTGGTGGCGGTTGTTTCCGATTCAACCCGGGTTCTGGGAGATGGCGATTGTACACCTCCGGGTGGACTGGGTGTGATGGAGGGAAAGGCCTACCTGATGAAATACCTGGGTGGATGTGACGGGGTTGCCCTGTGTATGGATAGCTACAATGAAAAAGGTGAACACGATCCCGACAAAATCATAGATTTCGTTAAGATGCTGCAGCCCAGTTTCGGGGCAATCAACCTGGAAGACATATCCCAGCCCAATTGTTACAAGGTTTTGGATACCCTCAGGGAGGAGTGTGATATCCCGGTCTGGCATGATGATGCCCAGGGAACCGGGTGTGTTACCCTGGCCGGCTTGATCAATGCCTTGAGAATTGTAAACAAGGAAATAAGTAATGTGAAGATGGTCTTTTACGGGGCCGGTGCTTCCAATACCACCATTTCCCGCCTGATTCTCCAGGCTGGAGGTAATCCCGAAAAGATGATTTTGTTTGATAGCAAGGGAGCGCTTCACCGGGATCGCGATGATATCAAGGCCGATCCCCGATTTTACCGCAAATGGGAACTCTGTGAACAGACCAACCCGGACAGAGTTGAGGATATCAATGCAGCCATGAGTGGTGCTGAAGTGTTAATTTCACTGAGTAAGCCGGGCCCGGATGTGGTCAAGCCGGAATGGATCCGGGCCATGGGTTCCAAACCCATTGTTTTTGCCTGCGCCAACCCGGTACCCGAGATCTATCCCTATGCCGCCAAAGAGGCGGGTGCATATATTGTGGCCACGGGCAGGGGTGATTTTCCCAACCAGGTGAATAATTCCCTGGGTTTCCCCGGCATCCTGAAAGGGGCATTAACGGTCAGGGCCCGAAAAGTAACCGACGAAATGGCCATTACCGCGGCTTATTCGGTAGCCAATTTTGCCGAAAAGAAGGGGATTAATCCCGACTACATCATGCCCACGATGGATGAAACCGAAGTCTTTGCCCATGAGGCGGCTGATGTGGCCATGGAAGCCATTAAAAACGGAGTGGCCCGGCTGGAAGCCGATTGGCAGACTGTTTATGACCATACCCTGAGGGATATCAAGCTGGCCCGGGAGACCATGGATATTTTGATGAAAAATGACTTCATCAAACCCCCGGATTATAGCTTACTCGAGCAGGCCCTACAAATGGCCATCGATGCGGTAACGTAGGAAATTTTCCGACTGAAAATCAAATAAAGATTTGTGTTTTTATCTGAGTGTGCCTTCGTATTGGGCGGTGAGTTGACGTTTCCTCACATCCTCTGGTGTATATGACGGTAACAGTATCGGGGTGATCAATTTGGTTTTGATATTGGCTTTCTTCAGCTCATCCTCATAGGTTTGAATATGCTGAAGGGATAGGGCTCCCAGTTTCACTGACTTGGCATAATTGGTTGCATACTTTCCCGAGAGCCGGCCATAGACATTGTAATCCAGTACTGAATTACCCATCAACCGGTTGCGGCCGTGCACCCCGCCGGTGGCTTCTCCGGCCACATAAAGGCCGGGGATATTGGTCTCGCATTTCGCATTGATTTCAATGCCCCCGTTTTGATAATGCAATGAGGGAAAGACCAGCATGGGTTCGGTAGCAATATCGATACCGTAGCGGATAAACTGGCGGTGCATGGCCGGAAACTGTTTGTCCAGATAACCTTCCCCATGAAGCATTTCGATCAGCGGGGAGTCCAGCCAGACGCCCAGGCGTCCGCTGGGGGTTTCGATTCCGTTTCCCCGTTCTTCACATTCCCTGATAAAAGCGGAACTTTCCACATCCCGGGGCTCCCGGGGGAACACAAAGAGTTCACCGAATTTGTTGAGGGGCTGTCCGCCTGCACCGCGGATGGCTTCGGTGATCAAAAAGCCTCCGATCTGTTCTGGGAAAGCAGCTCCGGTGGGATGGTATTGAACCGAATCCATGTAGAGGAGTTTGGCTCCGGCCCGGTAGGCTATGACCAGTCCGTCTCCGGTGGCCCCATAGTGATTGGTGGTATCGAATCCCCGGATATGAAGACGGCCGTAACCACCGGTGGTAATGATGGTGGCCTTGGCTTTAACCACAAAATATTCCTCGGTTTCCAGGTTGTAAAGGATTCCCCCGGCGCATTTGCCGGATTTATCCAGTATCAATTCAATGGTGGGCATGAATTCCTGAACATCGATTTTCTCCGGGTGGTTCCGGACCTCGTCCATCAGGGTACGCATGATGATGGCACCGGTGTAATCCCGGGAGGAGTGCATCCGTTTCCTGGAAGTTCCGCCCCCGTGCCTGACAACCAGCGAGCCATCTTCATTCTTATCCCAGACCATTCCTAATTCTTCAAGCCATTTGACCACATCGGGTCCGTTTTCGGTCAGGGCCCGTACCAGTTCCGGTTTGTTATCGAAATGTCCGCCGCCCATGGCATCCAGAAAATGGAGGGTGGGAGAATCCAGGGCGGATACAGCCGCCTGCATGCCTCCCTGAGACATCATCGAGTTGGCATCCCCCAGTCGGAGCTTGGTGGAGATGATTGATTTGGAACCCTTTTCGGCAGCAATAAGTGCAGCTGCACATCCGGCCCCTCCTCCACCGATAATCAGTATATCGGTTTCAAGGTCAGGCTTGGATAAATCAAAAATATCCGGTTTTATCCGGGAACGGGATTCCAGCATCTCGGCCACTTCGGTGGTGAATATATTCCCTTTATTTACGCCGATTTTTATTTTGCGCTTGGAATCCGGTTTATAATCCGGATGAAATTTGCTCAGGACTTCCTCTCTTTCCTCGGCACTCATGGGCGGAAAGACCGGTTTGTCTGTCTTGGCCAGCTCAAACCTCTGTTTACGGGTCTGGGCAACTTTTTTCAATGAAGGTCTCATATATTCTGGATACATAGGTCGCTCCTTAAATTATTCCATATCTCTCTCATAGTATTTCTTTTTTAATTCGTCTTTGGTCATCTTCATCAATTGCTTGAATTCCCGGTCAAATTTTCGTTCGATGACCTCTTTGATCCGTTTTTTCAATTGTTTGCTCTCTTTGGATAAATATTTGCCATAAAGCCTTTTGGCCAGTATTCCGACATTAAACTGGGTGATTTCCGCCGGGCAACGAATGGCACACATGCCACAGGAGAGGCAGTCAAAGGAAAGATCCATTACCATTTCGATATTCCCCCTCATGGCTGCCTGAATATAATCCATGACTTCCAGATCCTGGGGGCAGGCCTTGGAGCAGGTATTGCAGGCCACACACCTGAATATTTCCGGATATATTTTTTGAAAGGCGGTGACGTCGGGCTCCAACTTATTTATGTCATAGGTAGGCTTTTCGGCCGGTATGGCGGGCAGCTGGGCCAACCACATCCCGTCCTGCACCAGGGTGGTACAGGCCAGACCGGTATATATCTTGTAATCGTGAGGCAATCGGTAGGCAGTGGCACAAGCTCCGCAAAATCCCTCCCGGCATCCGGCACCTCTTTTTATCTGATAACCGGCATATTCAATGGCCCCCATAATGGTGGCATCGGCCGGCACCTTGTAGGCCTTTCCCATGATTAATACCGTTATCATTTCCTTGGGGGCTGATTTGTTCTTTTTTGGTTTCTCGCTTTTTTTCTTTGCCGTCTGTTTTGTTGGCATGGCTCATGTCTCCTTTTAATATTCTTGGGGTAAGTCTTTCAGCTCTGCCCAGGAATAAACCGGGCCGTCTTTACATACATAGTGGTGGCCAATATTGCATCTTCCGCATTTACCGATTCCACATTTCATCTTATTCTCCACCGTGGTATAAATCTGCCGGTCATCAAATCCCACGTCCTGAAGGGCCTTGATCACAAACTTGATCATGATAGGGGGGCCGCAGGTGATGGAAATAGCATTTTCAGGGGACGGTGATTTTTCGGTGACATTGGCCGGTACAAACCCGACATATCCCTTCCAATCCGGTTCTTCAACATCTATGGAAAGGTGGACCGTCATCTCCGATTTCAGTTTTTCCAGTTCCTCTTTGAAAACCAGGTCTGCCGAGGTTCTGGAACCGTAATAAAGGGTCAGGTTTCCAAATTCCTCCTTTTTCCCCAGTGCCGTCTGCAGAACCGACCAAATGGGAGCCAGGCCGATTCCGCCTCCGATGAATATCAGGTTTTTACCTTTCCAATCATCGATGGGGAATCCATTTCCATAGGGACCCCTGATTCCAATGATGTCCCCGGGATTCATTTCATGCAGGGCGGTGGTAACCCGTCCGGTTTTCAAAATACTGAATTGAAGGTAATCTTTGATCAGGGGGGTTGAGGAAATGGAGATCATGGCCTCACCTTTTCCAAAAACAGAGAGCATGGCGCATTGGCCGCATCGGTGAGAAAAACCATTGGGGTTGACAAAATTGGTCCTGAAGGTCTTGATCGATCGTGAACCTTCCACTTCCTCTTTGATATCGATTATTCTGGCCAGTTCCGGAACATAGTCATTGGATTTCATCTTGCGTCCACCTTATTGAGAATTTCAATGATATCGATCCCTACCGGACACTGGGAAACGCATCTTCCGCATCCGGTGCATTGATAGGTCTGATAGAGTTTCACAAAATATTGAAATTTGTGCAGGATTCTCTGCCGCAGTCGGGCTGCCCGATCCGGTCTGGGATTGTGTCCCGAGGAATGCATGGTAAAATCAGGAAACTGGCAGTTATCCCAGGTTCTAACCCGTTCCCCTTCGATGGGGAAGTTTGATTTGATCTCATCATTAATATCAAAACAGTGACAGGTGGGGCACAGATAAGTGCAAATACCACAGCGGATACAACTCAAAGATTCTTCATTCCAGAAATCGGAATCAAACATGGTTTCCAGTTTTGAAGGAATATTTTTTATATTGGGAATTTTCCGGGATATTTCTTTTTCAGCCCTGGATTTCAATTGTTTTTTTTCGCTTTTATCCGCTTCCTTTGGATTTTTAAACAGGGCCTCAGCCTGCCGGATCAGTTGTTCTCCTTTTTTAGAGATTGATTCCACGAAATAAGTGTCACCCATTTCGGTAAGCATGATATCCAGTCCCTCCCGGGAAAACGGCGAACCGTTCACGGATGTACAAAAACAGTTTTCCGAGGGAGGATGGTTGCAGCCCAAGCCGATCAGAATGGTGGCGTTTCGACGTTTCCAGTAGTAGGGATCCTGCATATCCCCGCCAAAAACCTTGTCCATCAAGGTGAGAGCTCTGGCATCGCAGGGTCTGACCCCGAAAATAACCGCCGGCTTTTCCTCGGGAAGATTCTCCTGAAGGTCATAGCTTGATTGCTCATCGGATCGGAACCGAAAAAATACTTCCCTCTGGGGAAAGATAAATTTCTTGGGGGAAAGAATGGTATTTTTATAATCGAGTTTTATACGGGAAGGATCGCTGAGGATCTGAAAATCCCAGTGATTTTCATTTTGTACCGGGGCAATGATCTGATAATTCTTCAGCTTGTTTACCCAATCCGGGAGGGTCTTTTTTTGCAGTATCTTTTCCATTTTATCACCTAATAAAATCTTCTGGATCTTCATCCCGGTAACTGGAAACCAGAGAGGGTTGTTCCGGATCAAAACCCGCCTCGTAGTCGAAAAGTTCTTTGGCCTCTTTTTCCAGTTTTTTATTGATCAGTCTGATGGGAATTTCGACCGGACAAACCCGCTCGCACTCACCGCAATCAATACAGCGTCCGGCCAGATGCATGGCCCGAACCATGTGGTAGA
>DAOVIP010000428.1 GCA_030671465.1 Candidatus Aminicenantota bacterium
ACTTCTGCTTTCTGGGACTCAAGGATGCATTTTTTCAGCTCATCAGGAACCTGCCCAGATTTAAAAAACTCCTCTAGATCAAAAGTTGATGGTTTGTTAACATTCATTTTTCTGTCAATTGCACACGAAAATGATTATAAATTATTTTAAGCCTAAATACAATATCTCAATTGGAGGGAGTACAATTTTTAGTGACCTCCCAGATAATTGACTTTTGCCGCTTAAATGATTATGATTACACTTAAATCATATCGGGAAGGCTCTATTTTCATATCTTAAATGGACATACTTAAAACTGAACAATTGGAGAAAATCTATAATAAAATTCCCGTCGTGAACAAAATCGATTTAACCATTAAGTCCGGTGAAATCATTGGATTACTGGGTCGAAATGGGGCTGGGAAAACAACAACATTTTTAATGTTATCTGGTATTGTCAAGCCGAATTCAGGATCGGTTTTTCTAAATAATGAAAATATCAACAGATTTCCGTCTTATATTAGAGCAGAGAAGGGTTTGATTTATCTACCCCAACAGCACTCGGTTTTTTTAAAAACCACGGTTTTCCAAAATCTATACCAAATTCTCGAACTTTATAATAATGAAGAAAATGCTCGCCAGAAAGCCATTGAATTGCTCAAGGATTTCGGACTTATTTATGTCAAAAATTCTAAAGCGCATCAACTATCAGGCGGGGAAAAGCGAAGATTGGAAATTGCCAGAGCCATGATCATGAAGCCAAAATTCCTATTCTTGGACGAACCTTTTACCGGAATTGATCCGATTACCATACTTGAAATCCAGAAAACCATTGTAAAATTAAAAAAGAGGAATATTGGAATCATCATAACCGATCACAATGTTAAGGATACCTTCAATATTACTGAAAGAGTATATATCATCCATAAGGGAAAAATTCTGAGCAAAGGTTCCCCATCCGATGTTGCCAAAGAGGAAAAAACCAAAAATCTTTTCTTAGGCGACGATTTCGAATGGAATCAAACCGAAGACACCCAACTAGGGTAAAGCAGAACAAAATCCATAAAATGAAAAAATGGATCGAACTGAATTAAGCAAAGAAATTCAAAATATTTTAAATGACAACACCTCAGGGAGTTCTGTTATATCGGCCCAAATAGAAGATGTTTTCCCCTACATTCCCGAGGATATTTTTCAAAAAACAATGGGACAATTTCTCTCGGTTCATTCCTCAATGGCCTCGGTAATCAACCGGATTAACTACCTCTGCTTGATCAAAGAAGGAAAATCCATAACTGGAATTAAATCATACCATGAAAAAACCTTTAAACAATTTTGGGCCGAAAACCAAAACTCACTGAAATGGATAACCCTGTCCATGAGTCACTGGGTGATTGAATGTTTAAAGCACAATCAATCCAGATGTGAGATTAAAGTGGGCATTTCATACCCTGACAAAGAGGGCCTCATTACCTATGATCTATTAAAGGATTATCACAATGTTAAAGTGTATGAAGATAGTCGACTGGGTTCTGAAATTAGAAAAGCAGATGGTATTATTCTGGGAGCAGATTTAATTGGTAAAAAACACATTATCAATAAATCCGGCAGTCTTTCACTGGCTTTGGCTGCAAAATATTTTAAAAAACCATTATATATATTGAGTTCAGGAGATAAAATACTGACGGAAACGCTAATGCCTTTTTATAAAATGAAAAAAGTAAAAAATCAATTCGGATGGACTCACTATTTCGAAAAAGTGCCTCTTGAACTGGTCACAAAAATTTATATGACCACAGAAGAATATCAATTCCCCCTTTCCAATACCCTGAAAGAAATTGGAATCAATTCGCTATAAAAGGCAAATACCCTCAACGCCTCCGTTTCCAATGACCAGGGATCCATACCTTGTGCTTTTTTCTCTTTTCATAATGACCCGGAATCCATTTATAACCTCTTTTGGGTTTCTGCCAGTGCCCACTCATCCAGATCCAACGGCCACTTCGCCATACATAATAACCCTGAACCCAAATATGGGTTGGATGAGGAGCCCTTGCCCGGTGCATCTTTTTGGGAGGTGGGGGATTATAATAATGCCGGGGTGGTCGCAGACAAGCTGAAAAGAGCATGATCATAAAGATTGAAAATAAAATTGAGGCAACTGCTTTCTTAACCATCACAATCTCCTATATCGAACCAAT
>DAOVIP010000422.1 GCA_030671465.1 Candidatus Aminicenantota bacterium
ATCCGTTTGAGGTAAGCGTCACTTTTGGTTCTTCACTTGTTAGGATTAGATTATATTAAAAACACCACAAATTTAAAACCATTATTTTTGGTATAACGGGGCAGAAAACCGAACCTGCGACTTCGGGATTAGGAATCCCGGGGTCATGGGAGAAGGGCCCGCTGCTGTTCCGGGTTGACAAATATCCCATGAAGCCATAAAATAGTACAAAAATGGTTATGAAAAAATATCTCTTTATTATGTGTTTGTTGTTTTGCAGTGTGGTGCTTCCAGCCCAGATATTCAACGATTCAGTGGTTGCAGAACCGGAGATTCGTTACCGGACCCTGTATGAAAAAGGCATGGTTGTCTTTACCATCACGGTTCCGGATGATCACCATATCACGGATTTGAAAAACAATTTTTTCAAAATTGAAATTGACAACAATGATTATGTTAATGTGAAAGAGGTGATCTTTCCCTTCGGAGAGACCTATGCCGATGAAATGGTGTTCAAGGGTCAATTTGAGGTGAAAGTCATTATGACTTCACTCCGGGAACTGAAAAACCCGCAAAAGTTGAATTTTACCATTGGTTATCAGATATGTCAGGAAAAACCCAATGAGCTTTGTTTTGCACCGGATTCTCAGGAACTGACGATTCCCATTGAAAAGTCGTTTGAATCGGTCACTGTCCGGCTACCCGATAAATCTGACTGGATTCCTCAGGCGGGTGACATTGCTGGTTCCGGGGAAAATGATAGCCAAGGTGAAACCTTTTTTAAAAAAATCGAACGATTGCTGACCGAAGAGCTGGAAAAACAATCGGTACTGCTCTTCCTGCTGGCATTTGTGCTGGGATTTTTAACCAGCTTGACTCCCTGTGTTTATCCGGTTATTCCCATCATCATGGGTTATATCGGTTCCCAGAGCGGGGGAAGCAAGCTCAAGGGATTTTATCTGTCCCTGTTTTTCGTGCTGGGCCTGGGTATTGTCTATTCATTGCTGGGACTGTTTGCTGCTGCTTCCGGTTCCATGATCGGGGCCTCTTTTCAAAACCCGATTATGGTGATTGTGATTGCCTCGATCTTTATCTTAATGGGATTGAGCCTGGCCGGTCTTTTTGAAATACCAGTTCCAAGCTCCATTTCAGCCAGAATTCAGGCCGGTGGTTACAAAAGCAAGATCATTGGAAGCCTTATTATTGGTGGGGTGGCCGGTATTATTGCGGCGCCCTGTGCCGGTCCGGTACTTATCGCCATTTTATCCTGGATCAGCTTGACCCGGAACCTTCTACTGGGCTTTTTGGTAATGTTCGTGTTTTCCCTGGGTATGGGGGTTATTTTTGTACTGGTTGGCACATTCACCGGCATTATTTCTTCTCTGCCCAAAAGCGGAAAATGGATGAGCGGGGTGAAAAATGCATTTGCCATTCTGTTGATGGTTGGGGGCCTGTTGGTTCTGGGATTGATTATTCCCGCTTGGTTTCAGCAGCGCTTATGGGGAATACTTTTAATTGGGATCAGCATATTTATGGGCTTATTTAAGCCCTTGGGGGATGAGGATATCCGGAAGAAATTTATCAAGCTCCTGGTGGTACTCATTTTTCTGTGGGGGATCCTGCTGTTTTTCAAGTCCTTCTTACCGGTAGATTTCGGGAAACCGGTATCCCAAGCGCTAATCACCCGGGAACCGCTGAACTGGATTTCCGGATTGGAACAGGGTAAGGTACTGGCTGTCCAGCAGAATAAGAAATTGATGATTGATACCTATGCAGACTGGTGTGTGGCCTGCAAGGAGTTGGATAAATTGACTTTTTCGGATCCTGAGGTTCAGGTGGTTTTACAAAATTATGTTCTGGTGAAACTGGATTTCACCAAGCGAAATGAGAAAAATCAGGCCTTGAGAAAATCACTGGGTATTATCGGTATACCAACCATCATTTTTTTGGATTCCAATGGCAGGGAAATAAAACGGTTTTCAGGATTTAGAAACAAAAAAGATTTTCTCAAAATCGTAAATTCATTATAATACAATCTTCACTTTTCTAATTACTGTTACTCATTACTGTAGAAATATGTTTATATTGTTTTTTTTCAAAACATGACAAAAATCTATTCACATCTTTTCCCGTATAGTTAATAGTTTTAATATGATGGTTTATTATAATTAGTGTGGATCACTTGATTGTTGTTTAAACAAAAATTAAATAAGGAGGCCCAGTATGAAACGTTTTTTAAAACC
>DAOVIP010000462.1 GCA_030671465.1 Candidatus Aminicenantota bacterium
AAAGAAAGTTTTTCCAAAGTTAAAAGAACTCTGCCTTCAGCATCACACCAGATTCCAAGCTATTGATTTACGATGGGGGGTCAGGGAAGAGGCTGCCCTTGACCAGCAGACCATGAAAATCTGCCTGAATGAAGTCGACCGCTGCCAGAAAACCTCTCCCCGTCCCAATTTTATCGTGCTTTTAGGAAACCGCTACGGCTGGCATCCCATGCCCGCTGAAATACCAGCCCTGGAGTTTGAAGAGATCGAGAAAAAAGTAAAAGATGATGATAAGAAGACTTTGCTGAATACCTGGTACCGAAGAGACGATAATCAAGTACCGCCAGTGTACTGTTTAAAACCCCGTGAGATCAAAATCAAACCAGGAGCTACCGATACTGAAAAGGAAAAAGCCAGGGAAGCAGAAGCCGATGAGTGGATAAACATTGAAAATGAACTCCGGCAAATCCTTGTTTCGGCAATAGAAGATTTACGCTTAAAAGATGAACAAAAATTGAAATATATAGCCTCGGCCACTGAACAGGAAATTTTTTCCGGAGCCATGCAGGTGGAAGATGCCCCGGAACATGTTTTTTGTTTTTTCCGGAACATAAAAAATCTTCCCCAGGACAACAGTGCACGGAACTTTATCGATATGGATGAGTCCGGGAGTATTAACAATGAGGCTCAGGATAAATTAAACAAATTAAAACAAAATCTTCAAGCCGCCCTGCCTGGAAACATCTCCGAGTATGAAGCAAGTTGGGCAGAAAACCAGATCACAACCAGCCACCTGGAAAAACTTTGTGATGATGTTTACCACAATCTATCAGGCATCATTCTGAAAGAGATATCCCGGCTGGAAGAGATCGATGTTCTGGAAAAGGAGATCGATGACCATATTGCCTTTGGCATTGACCGGGCCAGATTTTTTATCGGTCGGACAAAAATTCTTCAAAACATTGAAGAATATGCCAAAAAACCAAGCAATGCACCTCTTGTGGTATTTGGTAATCCCGGTTCCGGTAAATCCGCCTTAATGGCCAGGGCCTTTGAACAGGCCCAGGAAAATTTACCACAGGGGGGTAACACCATCCGTTTTATCGGGGCCACACCCGGCTCATCGGACATCCGGACTCTGCTGGACGGTCTCTGCCGGCAGATCTCCCGAATTTACAATGCAGATGAATCCGATATCCCCACCGATTACAAGGAACTGGTAGAGGATTTTCTCAAACGACTGGCCCTGGCAACCAGCGATAAACCCCTGATCATATTCCTGGATGCCCTGGATCAGTTATCCGATGCCCACAATGCCAGAAATTTAATCTGGCTCCCTTCGGAATTGCCCGAGCATGTTCATATGGTGGTATCCCTGCTACCGGGCGATCCCCTGGAAACCCTGAAAAACAAACTGAGCCAGGAAATGCGAATAGAATTAGGTCCTATGGCCGATGATGAAGTTGAAAAACTTCTTGATCTATGGTTAAATGATGCCGGACGCACCCTGCAAAAAAGCCAGCGAGAGGAAGTGATTGGAAAATACCAGTATACCAAGTTGGTTTTGTATCTGCAGCTGGCTTTTGAATATGCCCGGCAGTGGCACTCCTATACCAAAGACTTTGAAATAAATCCGGATATCGAAGGGCTCATTCAGGGCCTTTTTACCCGGCTTTCCGATGATGCCAATCACGGAGAAATATTGGTCTCCCGCAGTCTGGGTTACATTGCTGCTGCCAAAAACGGCTTATCTGAGGATGAATTATTAGATTTACTTTCCATAGACAGAGAAATCATGGAGGACTTTCTGAGACGTTCACCAAAATCACCAAAAGTTGATCATTTGCCGGTTGTTATCTGGTCCCGTTTGTATTTTGACCTGGAGCCCT
>DAOVIP010000078.1 GCA_030671465.1 Candidatus Aminicenantota bacterium
ATAGAGGTGGTAAAATGAAATGCAAGTTATACGGTTGGCTTTTCCGGTTTTTTCCCCTGAAAAGATGGCAGGCCTTCTTAATAAAATGCCATTTCAACCAATGTCCGGACTGCGGGGAAAAAATTGAAACCGATAAAAATATCGAATCCGTGTTCTTCTCTGCCCGGGATTTTCAACAGCAATCGGATTTATGGCCGGAGGTGAAGAGAGAAATTCAACACTCAACCAGGGAACAAAAACCTGTTCGATCCGTACCAAAACGTTTTCCCACATTGAGGTGGCAATGGATTTCAGCGGCATTGGTATTGATTGGAATGACAATATTGATCCCCCGGCTGTTATTCAAGGGAGACATAGAAATCCGGAAAAGTGATACGGCCAAAAATATCATTGTCAAATCAGTAAAATTCAACAACCGACCGGCCAAAACCTATTTCTTTCAAACCAGCAATCCCAAAAGATTAATCATATGGGTACAAAAAAACAATTAGGAGGCGTTTATGAAACTACTCAAATTTTTAATCCTGTTGATATTAATTTTGTTTTTAGTGGTCAACTCCCCCCATATACTGGCTAATCCGGACAGTCAGGTTGATTTACGTCTGTATAAGGGATCTTTTCCGCAAAAATCCATGGACAAAGTCAGTGTGACCACTGACTACTACCTGAAGCCCATGTTTTCCGGAACCATTATTCTGGATTCAAACCTTAAGGAAGAAAAAGAAGAGATCAAGAAGGTATTCAATCTGCTTGACTTGAAGTTGATCACCCAGGCCAAATGGGGATGGAAACAGGGGAGGAAAACTAAAAAATTTCAGGTTATTACCCTGGATAACCGTGAATTTCTTTTACAATTTTTCCAGCTTGACAAAAATGATAACTTCAAACTGGAAGTAATTGAAAAAACAAAGGAGAAGGCCAAGAAATTATTAGAAGTAGAAATCATTCTTCCCCAGGAGAGAACTTCAATTTTCGGATTTGAAAACTCAGCGGGAAGGCCCTATTTTATTTCCTTCCAGCGGGGCAAGGACAGGGAAATCACAGGTAAAGAATCCCTGATGGTAGCATCAATCAAGCGTCCTCGACTGATCAAAAAGGTACAGCCCAAATATCCCAAGGAAGCCCTGAAAAAGAATATCAGCGGAAAAGTGATTCTGGAATGCACCATGGATATTTATGGGCGGGTAAAAAAACTGGAAGTAACCGAAGGCCATCCGCTCCTGAGCCAGGCTGCCAAGGAAGCGGTCAAGCAGTGGGTCTATGAACCCTACATATTAAATGAAGAACCACAGGGAGTAAAATTCACAGTTCTGATCAAATTCAACCTGGCAGGTAAGAAAAAAAGCAAATCGGATCAATCTTTAAAAAAAATATCAAAGAAAAATGCGAAATTTACCCGGGAACAGCTGATCAACAATTTAAAAAACAACACCTTTAGCGGAGAGCCCATGGATCTTGAGTTCGAAAATGCAGATCTTAAAAATGTCATACATTTTCTTTCCAAAATTTCCAACCTGAAAATGACCCTGGATAAAGGAATCACCGGAAAGGTCACCTGCAAATTCAATCAGATTCCCTGGGACAAAGCCCTGGCTTCCTTTTTACAGGAAAACCGCCTGGAATTGGTACTGGAAAATAACCAATTCAAAATCAGGAAATTGAAAAAATAGGAAATAATATTTCTGTTTCCAAATTCTAAATTATTACAAAACCAGGGCAAAGCGGGTGTTGACTTCCAGCTGGGCCACATCAAAAGTTATCCCGAATCAATGAAATCAGCACGGCATACCCAATATGTTTTGACCGGTTGACTGGGATAATCATTTATGCTATTTTCTTTATATCATGCAACAAATTCTAACTTATGTGATTCAGTTTGCAGTGGTTTTATTTGCCATTTCCATACATGAAGCTGCTCATGGATGGACGGCCAATTTCTTCGGAGATCCCACTGCCAAACTGCAGGGCAGGGTCACCCTGAATCCGATTGCCCACATCGATCTGGTAGGTACCATCATTTTCCCTCTGCTTTTAATCGCCATGGGTGCACCAGTTTTTGGCTGGGCAAAACCGGTGATGGTAAATCCCTATAACCTTAGAAACCCCAAACGGGATCACATGTTTATCGCCGCTGCCGGACCGGGATCCAATATAATAGCCAGTGTGTCGACCATTATCATCTTTATCATCTTGAAAAGACTCAATATCATCACCCTCATGAATCCCGGTATTATTGCCCTGATCCTGTTCTATCTGATTGTCATCAACATTTTTCTGGCTATTTTTAACTTAATACCCATCCCCCCCCTGGATGGCAGTGGAATTATCGAGGGATTGTTAAAAGGACAAGCTCTGGAATCTTATCAAAAGATAAAGCCCTTTGGCTTCATCATTCTCATTGTCATTATTTATGCGGGATTTCTGGATATTCTGGCCAGGCCAATTCTAAATTTCATCATCAATATACTGGCCTGAAACGAGCCAAATGGATAATGATCCGGTTGCCCGAAGCAGGATTGAAACCAGATGAACGAAACTGAAATATACCAAGTTCAAACCGAGTCTTTCGAAGGCCCTCTGGATCTACTTCTCTACTTAATCCGCAAGAACAAAATGAACATCCTGGATGTAAGAATCTCGGAAATCACCTCCGAATATCTCTATTACCTCCAGAATTGCCAGGGAATCAATCCCAGCCAAGAGGGGGATTTTCTGATGACCGCTTCCACCCTCATCTATATTAAATCCCGTTCCCTGTTGCCCAGACTAGGAAGCTCGCAAGAAGAGTCACCAGAGGATAAATTGATTCATACTCTGATCGAATATGACAAAATTCAAAAAATTTCCAAACTGCTCCGGGAAATGGAAAATGACACTCTATTATTCTGGAAAAGAGAGGAAATCTCCGAACATTTTGAAAATAAGGAATTCGATATCGAAGAAGTGTCCACCTTTCAACTGGCAGAAATTTTCCTCAATGTCATAAAAAAAAGAGAAAAGGAGGAATACCTATACCTGGAGTCAAAAAATTATTCAATCGAGCACAAGATAGAGGAGATTCTGGCACTGGTGGAAGCCAACCAGTATATGAACTTTTTTGAATATGCCGAAACTTTGGATTCCATTGAAGAAATCATGGTCAGTTTTTTCGCTTTGCTGGAGATGATCAAACAGCATCTGGTTGTGGTCATCCAAAAAAAAAATTTTGATACCATTTCGGTCTGGAAAAAAACCTCGGAATCCCAACTGCAATGACAGAGGACCATCCGTTCAACCTGGATTCAATCGATCAGCAGATCGCCTTTATTGAGTCCATTCTCTTTGTTTCCAAGGAGCCGGTGGAACCTGAAAAAATGATGAATTACCTGAACTGTAAAAACATCGGGGATTTCGAAAAACTCATATCCAGAATGGAAGCCGTTTATCTCGATGATGGAAGGGGTATCCTGCTGAAGAGATCCGGCGGAGGTCTTCAACTGGTGACCAAACCGGAGATCCATGAGCATTTAAAGGATTTTTTTACCATCAAAACCTCATCAAAATTAACCATTCCCTCCCTGGAAACACTTTCCATAGTTGCTTACCGCCAGCCGGTTACCATAGCCGAGATATCGGATTTGCGCAGCGTCAACTCCATCGGACCGGTCAAAAGCCTTTTGCAGAAAAAGCTTATCCGGATCTCTGGCCGGAAAAAGGTTCCGGGATTGCCCCTGCTGTATTCGACCACCCAGGAATTTTTACTCTATTTCGGTTTGAACGATCTGTCAGAATTGCCTTCGCTCGAGGAATTGACCGAGATGTTTGAGGAAAAAGAGCAGCCGTCATTGTTTAAAAAAAACAATCAGGAGTGATGAATGGAAAACTTAATCAATCCCAATATCATTGGCTTGAATCCCTATATTCCCGGAATTCCCCTGGAGGAGATCAAGGAAAAATACAATCTGGAGAAAGTGGTCAAGCTGGCCTCAAATGAAAATCCCTTCCCCCTGCCACGAAATGTCTCCGAGATAATCCAGAAGGAAATCCTCTCTTTAAACCGATACCCGGATTCAGACAGTCACGCGCTTCTGAAGGAAATCGCCCGTTATCATGGTTTGGATAAAGAGAATGTCATTGTGGGCAGCGGTTCCGTGGAAATCATCAAGATGATTGTCAGGACCTTTCTGAAACCCGGACAGCGGATTTTATCTTCCCAGAATACCTTTGTCATGTTCAAAATATCCACGGTGGAGCAGGCCGGCGATCAGGCCTATGTGGAGGCCGAAATGGATGAGGGATACGGATATGATCTCGATAATATGCTCAAGCGGGTGGATGAAACCACCAAAATCATATTTATTGCCAATCCAAACAATCCCACCGGTACCCTGCTCCCCAGGCAAAAACTTCTGGACTTCATTGAAAAAATTCCCCCGGAAACCTTTGTCATCCTGGATAATGCCTATGAGGAGTATGTATCCAATCCCCAGGATCACCTGAGCGGGATTGATCTGGCCGTAAACCGAAAAAATATCATTGTATTAAGAACCTTTTCAAAAATATATGCCCTGGCCGGCCTGAGGATTGGTTATGGCATTTCCAATGAAAAGAGCATCTATTACCTGAACCAGATCAGACCTCCCTTCAATGTTACCCGCATGGCCCAGAAAGCCGCCCAGGCCTCTCTGGAAAATGATGACTTCAAACTTCAGTCGGCCCGACTGAATCAAAAAAACAAAACCCGGTTATTCAATCAGTTAACCGATATGGGCTTCAGGGTGATTCCCTCGCAAACCAATTTCTTACTGTTTTTTCCGGGAAAAAACGTCAATGAACTACATCAAAGATTATTAAAGGAGGGAGTCATCATCAGGCCGCTGCAAGCCTTCGGGATACCCGACGGAATTCGACTGACCATCGGATTCGAAGAGGACAATGACTTCTTCATTGAAAAACTGAAAAAAGTCCTGCCTGAACTGGATTGATGTCCGGAAATCAGACCCGTTTTAATTGCCGGATGGCCTGAATTCGCTCCAGCACCGGCGGGTGGCTGTAGAACAGAAATACCTTCAGGGGATGGGGAGTCAGGTTGGACAGGTTGTCCGCACTCAGTTTTTTCAGAGCCTGAACAAGGATCTCTCCCTGTTTCGTGGTCTGGACTGCAAATCGATCGGCGATATATTCATATTTCCGGGAAATAACATTGGTAAACACCGACAGCAGGGTTGAAACCGGAACGTACAAAAATCCGAAAAATATCAGACTGGCATAAACAGACAACTGTTCCATTTTAAAGGCCTCAAACAGAGATTGATTGTTCATCAAAAAGGAGAGCAAAAATAGGAGCAGCCCGGTTTCCAGAATGGAAAGAACCATCATTTTGAGAATATGACCGAGCTTATAATGACCCATTTCATGGGCCAGAACTCCCACAAGTTCATCAGTAGTGTGGTTTTCCACTAGGGTATCAAACAAAACGATACGGCGCGATCGGCCGAAACCGGTAAAAAAGGCATTGGATTTGGCTGACCGCTTGGAACCATCCATGGTATAAATCCCCTTCAATTTGAAATCATGATCCCGGGCATACCTCTCGATTTCAGATCTGAGTTCACCCTTTTCAAGGGGAATGAACTTATTGAACAGCGGCATAATCACCACCGGAGCGATAAAGGTCAGAAAAATCTGAAATAGAGATACGGCTATCCAGACATACAGGGGGGCCAGGTTGCCGGTCTCCTGAAAAAACCAGAGCACCAGGGCCAACAGGGGCCCGCCGATAACCAAAAGTAATAAAAAACCCTTGACCAGGTCCAGTATAAAGGTCAGGGACGTGGTTTTATTGAAGCCGTATTTTTCCTCGATCACAAAGGTCGAATAAATCCGGAAGGGTAAATCCAGAATACCCGAGACCAGGATCAGAAACAAAATATATATCAAACCGGTTAAAATAGATCCGAATTGTAGCTTCCGGACCAGTTGATCAATCACATTAAATCCGCCGGTTAAAATAATGGCCATGATAAAAGCTGTGGTGATGGTATTTTGAATCAGGCCGAATACGGTTTTTTCCCGGGTATACTGCTGGGAGCGGAAATACTTTTCCTTGTCATAGAATCCTTTGAACTCCTCCGGAAGGGCTGGTTCTAAATGATGGACATTCAGCCAGTCGACCCCGGAATCCAGCATGTATTTGACCACCAGGGTGATCAATATTAAAATCAGATAGATATTCATGGGAATGCAATTTTGCGGTTCAAAGAAGTCAGGTTTTTTTCATCACCGCAAAATATTTATCAATCTCTTTTTTCATTACCGGGGTCAACAGCAGAATGGCAATCAAATTGGGAATGGTCATAAAAGTGATGACCATATCTACAAAATGCCAAACCAGCTCAATTTCTCCCAGGCAGCCCAGAAAAACAAAAACCCCGTATATATACCGGTAGGGTTTTATTGATTTGGTTCCGAAAAGATATTGGCTGGCCCGGGTTCCGTAATAAGACCAGCTGATAATGGTTGAAAAGGCAAAGAGTATCAAACCGGCGGCCACAATATGCTTGGCCATGACGCCAAGGCCCAGCTGGCCCAGTCCCCGGTTGAATCCGATCAGAGTCATTTCCACGCCTTCCTTACCGCAGTCCCAGGCTCCGGTGAGAATGATCACGAAAGCAGTCAGACTGCAAATAATGAGGGTGTCCACAAAAGGACCCACCGAGGCCACCAGGCCTTCCCTGAGGGGATATTTGGTTTTAGCCGCGGCATGGGCAATGGCAGCCGATCCCTGCCCGGCTTCGTTGGAAAAAAGCCCCCTCCGGACCCCCCAGGTCAGGGTCATGATAAAGGCAGAACCGATAAAACCCCCGGTAACCGCAGTACCGGTAAAGGCATCACTCACGATCATTTTCAGAACCCCGGGAATAAGATTGTAATTAATGAGAATAACCGTTATTGCACTGACAAAATAAAAGAAGGCCATGAAGGGAACCAGTTTGGAGGTGACTTCGGCAATCCGCTTGATGCCGCCGACAATGACCATCAGCACCAGCCCGGCAATCATCACTCCGGATGCCCAGGTTGGAATACCATAGTTGGCCCGCATCACATCGGCCATGGAATTGGACTGGGCCATGTTTCCGGTTCCCATTGAACACAGAATGGCGGCAAAGGCAAAAATCACAGCCATTTTCTTGGCAAATCCACCCAGTTTATCCTTCAAACCCATTTCCATATAATACATGGGGCCGCCTGAAACCGATCCATCCTCGTTGATAATCCTGAATTTCAGGGACAGGGTGCATTCAACCAGTTTCAGCATCATTCCCAGAAAGCCGGTTATCCACATCCAGAATATGGCCCCGGGGCCGCCGTAATAAATGGCCAGGGCCACACCCACAATATTTCCGGTACCCACGGTTGCCGACAGGGCCGTGGTCAGGGCCCGGAAATGATTGATATCTCCGGTATCTCCCTTCTTGTCATATTTACCGCTGATGATTCGAAACGAATGAAACAGTTTGGTGATATGGAGAAATTTAAACTTGATGGTAAAAAAGATCCCGGTCGGTACCAGCAAAATCAACAGCAGGTATCCCCCCACATAATCATTGTATATGACAATCAGGTTATCGATAAAGGTTAAAACTGAATTCATGATGACCTCGATTTCTTAAGCGTTTTAAATGGTGGTGATGACACAAAGCTAATGTATAGCCCATCAAAATAAAAAAGTCAAATAAAACAAAAACGTCCCCCTTGCCTGTACAGGCTTTTTCGATTAAAATACCCCACAGGATTACTCAACA
>DAOVIP010000057.1 GCA_030671465.1 Candidatus Aminicenantota bacterium
GATTCGGAAATTATCGATGCGGTTTCCCTCCGGTTGGCAGATGTGGCCAGACAGACTCTGGAGATGACCTTCAATATCCAGGTTCTTGATCTGGAAAAACTGATCCGAAATCCTTGGAAAAAGTTTTAGAATTTTCTCAGCAATCTGGGGAAAAAATGCCTCAGGTCATCAAAATAGGTGTATAAGACCGGTACGGCAAACAGGGTCAGGAAAGTGGAACTGATCAAACCGCCGATCAGGGTGATTCCCATGGGCGCATAGGGCATACCGATCAGACCGGTGTTGCTGACCGCCATGGGAAACAATCCGAAAATGGTGGTCAAAGCAGTCATCAAGATGGGACGGAAACGGTGCATGGCTGCCACCAGGATGGCCTGTTCCCGGCCCATGCCGCTCTTGCGGTACTGGTTGATCAGGTCAATCAGAACGATGGCATTGTTGACCACCACCCCGATTAACACCACCAGACCGATGCCGGCAAAAATCTCAAAGGTGGTTCCGGTAATGAACAACAACCAGTAGGAGCCCACAAATGCAGCCGGGATGGACACCAGCACGGTCAGGGGCAGGATAAAGCTCTCGAATAACACCCCCATGATCAGGAAAACGAACACGATGGAAAAGAGCAGGGCTGTGTCCAGGTCCTCGAATGCATTCTCAAATTGCCGGGAACGCGCCCCCTTATTATAGGAATAGCCGGTGGGGAACCGGAAACTTTTGAAAATATTGTCCAATTTGGCGGAAATTTCCTTCATATCGGTATCACCGGTATAAATTTTTATTTCCAGGGTGGATTTGCCGTTTTCCCTTCGGATATTCCCCTTGCTCTTGTGATAGGTCAGGTTGGCCAGCGAGATCAGATTGGTGCCGGTATTGTTTTCGGTGGCGATAAAGGTATTCTTCAGCTGGGCCACTGTTTCTCTCTGATCCGGCCGGGTTTTGACAAAAATTTCTATTTCCTTTTCCGGAGTCTGGTAGTTGGAAATCTTTCGCTTGCTGAGATTAAACCGCACAAGCTGACTGAGAAAAAAGGGATTAACCCCGATATTATAGGCCTTTTCCCGGTCAATGGCAATATGAATTTCATCATTACCGGTCTCGGTATCGGTATCGATAGTCAATACACCCGGAACCAGTTTCAACTGGTTTTCCAGCTCGGTGGCCAGATCATCCATTACCCCGGTATCGTAGCCGCTTAGGGTATAGGTCAGAGCACCCTCGCTGGGTCCCTGCTGCTCGCTCCAGGTGGTTCTCATCTTCACACCCGGGATCACCGGAAGGTTCTTCTTGATATCTTCGGTCAATTCCTCCCGGGTCATGCGCCGGTAACTGCTCAATCCCAGCATCCTGACTGTTTTCCGGTAAATAACATCATACCATTGTTTGTCACGGTCCGGTTTCATATAGATTTCAATTCTGCCGCGAAAGGCCCTCACCCGGGTGGATACGTGGTCAATATGGTAAACATCCTTTTTTTCCTTGATTTTATTCACAACGTAGTTCAGGGTTTTATCCACCTTCTCCAGGGTGTAATTGCTGGGGAAATTGCAGATTACCTTGGCATCCCGGATCCCGCCCTCGGCCACATCGGTCTTCTTGATGTTGTTCATGGGAATGACCATGCTGAAAATGACCAGCAGGATAATGATTAGGGCATTGACCCGGTTTTTCAGAATTTTAACTAAAAAGTCCTGGTATTTCTGGGAAAAAATACTGTGGGTGGAATGAATGACTTTTACTTTTTTGGGAATGGCCTTGATAGAGCCCAGGGGGATAAGGATCAGGGCAATGAAAAGGCTGGCCAGCAGGGCAAAGATCACTGGCAGTCCGATCCGGGTCAAATAAAAGGTCAGGAACATATTCCCGCCCATCACCATTAAGGGCAGGAACACCACCACCGTGGTCAGGGTAGCCATGATAATGGCCATCCCCACTTCGGATGCCCCCAGAAGCGCAGCCTTCTTGGTCTTGTACCCCAGTCCGTTGAAACGGTAAATATTTTCGGTGATCACGATGGAGTTATCCACCACCAGACCGATGCAGATCATCAGGCCCATCATGGTAAAACCGTTCAAAGTCCAGCCCAGGGAATATATCAACATAATCGAAACCAGTAATGACAGCGGAATGGCCAGGGTCAGCATCAGGGTGATCCGGAACCGCCTCAGAAATAAAAACAACACAAAAAATGCAAAGATACCCCCCCAGAGCATGGTGGTCTTGACATTTCCGATGGAATCATTGATCATCTCACCCTGGTTGAAGAAGATGAAATAATTGACTCCCTTCAACTCCGGATATTCCGAAAACTGGGCCTCCAGTTTTTCAACCAGATTACGGCATACGTCCACGGTATTGGCCTCGCTCTCCTTGTACAGCACCAGACCGGCCGCGATTTTTCCATCCACCCGCATCATGCTGGTGATTTCTTCATCAAAATCATAGACAATATCGGCGATATTTTCCAGGCGCACCCCGTTGCCGATTTCAATATTTTGAATATCCTCCAGGCTGCTGAAACGGGATTTCGAGCGCAACAGATATTTCTTTTTGCCAACGTACACATAACCGTGGGACATGGCAAAATTATCCCTCATCAATCGGTTCATCAATTGATAGAGATTGACATTATAGGTTTTGACCTTATCGGTATCCAGAATAATCTGCACATACTTTTCCCGCAGGCCGAAGATTTCCGAGTTGGCCACACCTTTTATTCCATCCAGTGGCATTTTGATGAATCGTTCGGTCACATAGTACGGGTCCGCCACATCTTCATCGTAAGAAATTCCCATATAGATCACCGGGTCATCATTGGAGCGAAACCGCCGGATATAAAAATACTCGATTTCAGAGGGCAAAAAAGGTCTGGCCCGCTCCAATCGGTCACTGGCCTGGGTATAGGCCAGGTCCATGTTGGTTCCCTGGGAAAACTCCAGCCAGAACCAGCATCCCCGGTTGGAAGAATTGCTGAATACCCGCTTCAGGTTCTTGATGGTTTTAACCTCCCCTTCCACAGGCTTGACGATCTGTTCCTCGATTTCCTTGGGATTGCCATCCCCGTAGGGAATCCAGATACCCAGCCATGGGGCACTTAATCCCGAGGGCATCAGGTCCAGCTTGATGCGGGAATAGGAAATAAAACCCACCACCAGGATGGCCATCAAGATCATGGTTACGGTCACCGGCCTCCTGATGGAAAACCTGGGCAACATGCGTTCGGTTATATTTGGTTCTGTCATTTTACTGTTTCTTTACTGAATTTATTGTAAACAACCGGGATTAAAATCAGGGTCAAGAAGGTGGCGCTCAGCAAACCGGCAATGATGGAGACGGCCATGGGTGCCCGAATCTCAGTCCCTTCACCCAATCCCACTGCCATGGGTAACAGTCCCAGTACCGTGGTAAAGGTGGTAATCAAAATCGGCCGCAACCGGACCCGGCCGGCCTGTTTAATGGCTTCCAGTTTCTCCATTCCCCGCTTGCGCAGGATATTGATGTAATCTATCAACACAATGGCGTTGTTCACCACAATCCCTACCAGAACGATCATTCCGATATAAACGGTGATACCAATGGAAATGTTCAACACAAACAGGGTAACGAAAACCCCGATAAAAGCCATGGGAATGGTAAACAGAATCAGGAAGGGATGCAGAAAGGATTCAAACTGGGAAGCCATGACAATGTAGACCAAGAACATGGCCAGGATCATGGCCATGGCCAGGCTGTTCAGCGAGGTTTCCATCTCCTTGTTCTGGCCGGTCAACTCATAGCTAAACTCGGGAGGCATGGGGTAGTTTTCGACCACATCGTAAATTTTTTCCACGGCATCCTTCAAACTGATATCGGCAATATTGGCAGAAATGATGGCTGAACGATCCTGATCCACCCGTCGGATCTCATTGGGTCCGCTCTGTATCGAGACATTGGCTACACTGCTCAGGGGAATGGGCACCTTACCACCGGGATTCACAATCAGGCTTTTGATATTTTCCGCCCGGTGTCGTTGCTCATCCCGCAGGTAAACCCGGACATCGATCCGCTTGTCCCTTTCCTTGAATTTGGTGGCCACAAAGCCCTCGATCTTATTCTTAATCAGACTGGCCACATCATAGGCATTCATGCCAAAATGGGATAATTTCATCCGGTCAAACTCTACCACCAGTTCCGGAAATCCCGGCTTGACACTGCTCTGAACATCTTTCAAACCGGGCAGGCGGGCGATTTCATCGTACACCTCCCGGCTGATCTGGCGCAGCTGGGCCAGGTTGTATCCCTTGATCACCACTTCAACCGGGGGCTTCATGCTGAATAAAACCGGCCGGGAAATATTGTAATCAATGTCGGTAAAATTTTTCAGTACACCGCGAATATTATCGATGACCATCTCTTCGGATTTTTGCAGCCTGCGGCTCTTCTTGATGTTGACGGTAACCTTACCAATATGCTCGCCCACTTCCTCTTCGCTGAGCTCCTCCTTGGTAGTCCCGGCATAAAAACTGAGACTGTCAACCAGGGCCAGCCCGCTGATCTCTTGGCTGATGCGTTGCAGCATGCTATCACTCTTTTCCACCGGGGTTCCCACCGGGAAGGTCACATTCACATAGATGGTGCCCTGATGGACCTCCGGTATCAGCTCACTGCCGATCTGGGGTAAAATCACCAGTATGGTGATCAGAAAAAGCACCACCACGGTTCCTATGATTTTCACGTCATTCTTCAATGACGCAGCCAGCAATCTGGGGTAGCCCTTATACAGGAATTCCAAAAATTTGTTGAATACCAGCTTGACCAGGGTGACCAGAAATCCAAAAACCGTTAAAAATAGAATTCCGAGGCCTTTCACAAAAACAATTCCAAAACCCAGCCAGGAGATTACCAACCGGACAAAGCCGAAAACAAACCCGGTCAGCACAAAGCGGAAGACGTAATAAAGAAAGGAGAAAAACTTATTGATGGCGATCCACAGTAGAACCGGAACCAGAAAAATCTTTTTTTTCAGGGGAAACCAGCGGGATTTAATTCTTTTTGCCTTTTCGTTCATGGATTCCACAAAATAATGAAAGGGTCGGACCACCATGAAATCATCCCACAGTAGTTTTTTCTTTTTGAATTTGGCTTCCACCCAGTGGATGAATTGGACCCCATATTTTTTCAAGCCCAGCAGGGTCAGCAGGGGATATAGCAGTATGAAAATGACGGAAATCAGCAGCAGGGTCAGGACCACCACCAGGTTGAAAAACAGAACGGCCAGATAACCGATGGTCTGAATGACCACCAGAACATAATTTTTAACTGATTTTTCCTTTTCAAAATGAAAGGAGAATTGTTTCATCTTCAGGTATTTTTTCCGATCGATTTTACGAGAGGCCAGCATGGGGATAAAGAAAAGGGAAACCATCAGAGAGGCCAGCAAAGAAAACACCACTGCCAGGGAAAGATCCCCGAATACCTGGCCTGCAATCCCCTCCACAAAAACAATGGGGAAAAATACAGCGATGGTGGTCAGTGTGGAGGCGGTTACTGCTCCTCCGACCTCAGACACCCCGCGAACCGCAGACTCAGACCAGCCATCACCCTCTTCCCGGCAACGGAAAATACTCTCCATGACCACGATGGAGTTATCCACCAGCATGCCGATCCCCAGGGCCAGTCCTCCCAGGGACATGATGTTCAGGCTGACCTGGAAAATATTGAGAGGGGCAAAAGTGGCAATGACGGAAATGGGAATAGCTACCGCCACGATCAGGGTGGTGCTAAAATGCTGCAAAAATAGAAACAATATAATGACAGCCAGAATACCACCGATAAAAGCGGTGTTCCGGACCTCATTAATGGAATTCTGGATAAATATGGATTGATCGGCCAGAATATGATATTGAATGCTGCCGGGCAGACGGTAGGCAATAAAATCGGTCATCTGTTTTTCCAGTAATATTTGCTGAAAGGATTTCTTGGCCTGGGGCTTTTGTTTCTCCAGTTCCTTTGCAAATTCCTGCTGCTCCGGAGTTCCCAGCAGCCTCTCCTTGACCCGGGTACAAACGTCAACGATATTGGCATCCGCTTCCTTGAAGACATTGACCTCGATACTTTCCCTCTTGTTGACCCGGGTAATAACCCTTCTCTCTTTGTGGCTGTAGGACACCTCGGCAATATCCTTCAGCCGCACCGAAATATCCTGTTTTTTGGCAACAATGATATTTCCGATTTCCCCGACCGAACGAAATTCATTTAAGGTTCGCACGATATATTCGGTTTCGCCTTCCTTGATATTACCGCCAGCCAGGTTGATATTTTCTTGGCTCAGGCGGGTAGTGATATCATTGAACCTGATCTGGGTGGTGACCAGTTTTTTTTCATCCAGTTTGATGAGGATTTCCTTTTCAAATCCACCCTTCACCCGGGCAGCGGCCACCCCTTCCAGGGATTCGAGCTCTCTGGAAATTTCATCCTCGACAATTTCCCGCAATTCAATCAGAGGCATATCACTGATAATACCGATCCGCAGAACCGGATCCAGGGACGGATCATAGCGCAGGATCATGGGCCGTTCCACGGCCCGGTCCAGATAAACCTGGTCGATTTTTTCTCGAATTTCCTGGGCAGCCCGATCCAGATTAGTCCCCCAGTTGAACTCAAGAATAATATCCGACTGTTCCGGCCTGGATATGGAAGTCACCGAGACCAGGTCCTTGATCAGACTCAGCTGCTCTTCCAGAGGCCTGGATACCACGTTTTCCACTTCCTCGGGAGCGGCGCCGGGATACTCGGTCCGGATGGTATAGGAGGGATAGGAAATCTCCGGCATCAATTCCCAGCTCAGGCGGTTCAAACTCACATATCCAAAAACCACAATACCCAGTACAATCATGATGATGGCCACCGGCCTGGTGGTGGTAAATCCGAATCGCGATTTTAGTTTCATTTCCAGTTCTCCCTCAGGTCACCGGCTCGACAACCTTGACCACCGTATCGGTTTTCAATGAACTCTTACCGGCCGTGACCACCTTTTCCGTTCCGGTCAGACCCTGGTCGATTTCCATCACATTGCCCTCTTCGAAACCCAGTTTCACCAGTTTCTTCGTGGCCTTGTTGTCCTTATCAATAACAAACACATAGACTTTTCCCCCTTCATAGAGGAGTGCATCCTTGGTCAATAATATGACATTTTTATGAACTTTTTTTATTATTTTGACATTCACAAACTGGCCCACGGCAAACACATTTTTTTTATCATTCACTTCCACCGTTACCCTGAAAGTACCGCTTTCCGGGTTAATGGCCGGCGAGATGCGCTTGACAAAACCGGTAACCTGCTGATCACCGGCGGTGATAACGCTTTTCTGTTTGAGGAAAACGAAATCTTTCTCCTGCTCGGGAATATTCACCACGGCTATTTTTTCCCGGATTTGGACAACCGAAAAAGCAATCTGAGAGGTGTTGATTTTGTTGCCGATTTTAAAATGACGCCTGGTCACCACACCACTAATCGGAGAGGTGATCCGGGTATAGGACAGCAGCAGGCGTTTTTGCTCCCAGTCCAGTCTCGCGGTTTCCAGATTGTATCTGAACCGATCATACGCCTCCTTACTCACCATCTGCTTTTCATATATCTCTTTTTGCCGGGCAAATTCCATTTTTATTTTTTCATAATTGATACGGGCTTTCTGCTCGTTGATCAGGGCTTCCCGCTCATCCAGAACAGCCAGCACTGTGCCCTTTTTCACATCATCACCTTCATCATGCTGGATCTTCTCTACAATGCCGGAGGCCATGGGATAAATATCCACCACTTTTTCGGAGTCCACATTGCTGCTGAAAAGAATAAACGAGCTGATATCTCCCCGGTAGAGATCTACCACCTGAACCGGAATCGCTTCTGTATCTTTTTCCTCCTTCTTTTCCCCGGGCTTACCTTCCTTTTGCTTCTGGCCGGATTCCGTATCGGCCTTTTCCGTTTTTTCCGGTGCCTTGTTGCCGCCGCAATTCAGCAGAAAACCAACCATCAATACAATCACCAAGAATGACATTGCTTTCTTCATTATAACTCCTTAAACCTGACACTACCTACTTATAACGAATTTTATATGAAAAAGTTATTGATTTTTAAAAAAAAATTTTTTTACCCGACATTTGGTTATTTTTTTGTTGACAAAGAACCCTTTTGCGATTAAAATAGGAATCTTTCGAAGGAGGAAATATGGCATTACGTATCGATGATTCCTGTATCAATTGCGGCGCCTGTGAAAGTGTCTGCCCGACCGAGGCAATCTCCGAGGGTGAAGAATATTACGAAATCAAGGCCGATCTCTGTGTGGAATGCGAGGGTCACTTTGACGAACCTCAGTGTGC
>DAOVIP010000388.1 GCA_030671465.1 Candidatus Aminicenantota bacterium
AGAACTGGGGAGTCATGTTAAAAAACCTTTTTATTTTTATAACCGTTATCGTGTTCATGATGTTGTTCTGGGGATGCAACAATGCGGTTGTTTTTCCGGATATAGCCGGTACCTGGGATTGGGTGATTAATTTTACAACCAATGAGTGTGAAGATAGTACAACCGTTGACGGTTATGCGGTTATTACCCAGAATGAATCCGAGACCGACACGGTCAGCGGTACAATTAGGATATATGAAAAAATAGATATTAATCTTACCTGTCCAATCTGGACCATGAATTATATCATGCAGGAGAACGGAAATTTGACCGTAAATGAAACCTTACCCTTTGATCCCCAGCAGTGTGCGAGTTCAAGCGCTCCTGATACCATGGGGATCATTGTAATGAACCTGTTGGCCACAGATATAAGTATCAGTGGAGGTTTTTCCATCAATCTGTCCTCGGCAATACAGGGCTGGAGCTGTAACCAGATCGGAACCATAACTCTGAGCAATAAACGCTGAAAAGAGATAATAAATTTAGATCCTTAATGGTCAGCTCATGAAAAATTCATATCAAATATATACAATAAAAGTCAAACGAAGATTTGATCCCTTCTTTTGTTAACTTAATTCTTGATTTTAAATAATTTCTGAATTATTAATCTGATTTTGATTTAAAAAGTTGTATTTTTATTCAAATATCCCGGCTTCTATAATTATTTGTTGTTTTTTTTAAAACTGGATTCGATAGCTGATTTTTACAAAAAAACTCTGGGATTGGTGGTAAAACCGTCTGCTTTCGACATCCTTCAACCATTCCCGGGCATCTCGGTCCCAGAATAGTTTTTCATGAAGAGAACCATAACCAATATGAAAAACCGTTCCGGGGACAAATTCATAAGAGGCCAGTAGATCGCTCATCACCAGGTCAAGATAACTGTCGTACTGAATCAAAGCCCGGAAAAACAGATGTTTATTGGGTTGATAAGTAGTGCGGGTGTAAAAGATATGGTATTCGTATATATCCTCACCGGTACTCTTTTTATCAAAGTTGGTGTATTCATAGGAAAAATAAAATGACAGGGTATTGAGGGGCTGGAAATTAATCGCAGAATGAATACGGAGCCGTTTACCTAGAAAGGAATCCTCATTGTCGTAATAAATATAGTTATCCCGGTCAAAGCAGACATGGAGATTCAGCCATTTGGTCAGCTGTATACCACAGCTGCCCCAGAAACCACTTGTGTCATAGGTGGTCCCTTCCCAGCTCTCATCATCAACAACATCCCAGGCCAGGGTTAAATATCCCTGTTTAATGAAATTCCACATCACACCTAAATTGAAGTATCGGTCTTCCATATCTGTATTATGATCGTAAAGGTATTTTCCTGCCACAACCGGCCGGATAGATTTCATCCAATCAAATTTTTCAGACTTGATAGAGAAGATAGGATTCAGGTATAAAAAAGCAGAAGAAATGCCAGTGCGTTGATAATAGGCGGTATCCATCTGAAAATTATTTTCAAATTTATCCAGGCTCAACATCCCGAAAAACTTTTTGGTTGAATAGGAATATCTGGCAGTGTAGGCATTTCCGCTGTAGGAGTCCCCTTCTTCAGGGTCATTGGTATCGGTGTATAAAAAACTGGCCTTGATGGTATGGTATTTGGCGAACCGAAAATTGGAATCCAGGGCAATCACCCGGTTATGATAATCACCCAATTCTTTATCTGTAACCAGCATACCCAGATAACTGTCCCCGTTTAAACTGTATTTTACCCGCCCGACACCATAGTAGGCCTGTTTATCCAGGTAAAAATTTTCCTCACCTTCAATTTCTCTGCCCGGCCAATTATCAGCCGCTCCCAGCAGACCAAAGGTAAACTTACTGACATCACCGGTTAATCGGAGTCCCCAGGCAGGATCGACAATATTCCGGGTATGGACCGCAGTCCACATGTTTTCATGGGAACCGGTCAAGCTAAACAGATCACTGGCTTCCATAAAAAAGAGACGTTTTTCATTGTAGAAAATCGGATAACGCCGATTGCGTAAAACCTGAAAGGTGTCACTCTCCACCTGGCTGAAATCGGGATTAACCGTCATTTCCCCAACAATGTTGGAGGTGATACCATACTTGGCAGTCACCCCAAATTCAGGTTTATCATCAGCATCAGACCAGTTTCCCGGATCTTCACGGTCCCATATGCTGCCATAAGTGAAAGAAGGAATAAATTCCAACAACAGCTGTTTTTTCAGTTCACCATAGGAAATTTTGGTGGTGGAGTTGTGAATCCCCCTTCCCGGATCTATCTGGGGCCAGGCACCGCTGACCCCCAGCCGGCTGATGCGACGCCAGAAAAGAATATTCATGGTTGCATTTTTACCATGTTTAAAGCGAATACTCTTCAAAGGCAGTTTTACTTCCACCGTATAACCATCCTTTACAATTTGTCCGCCACTGGACCAGACCCAATCAGGAGCACTGTTTTCACCGGTTGTGGGGGTTGAGTAAAGATCACCCTGCATACCACT
>DAOVIP010000261.1 GCA_030671465.1 Candidatus Aminicenantota bacterium
AAAAGAACTGGGTTAAGTTTTATATCAATAAAAAGACCCGGTTCATCGAAATTACCGAGAAGATCGGAAACATGATGGGCCAGAAAGGAATTCTTAAGGTCTACAATTCCGATTTTAAAAAGGTAAACGGGATCCCCTTTGCATACAAAACAGAGATATTTATGAAAGACAAAAAAGTTGTTAGCGCAACCGTTAAAAGTATGAAGGTGAATTCCAAGGTGGACACATCGTTGTTTAATCTGAAGAAAAAATAGAAATTGTTTGGTATATTGGAAAGAATAAGAAAAGAATAAGGGATCAAATCTGCGATTGACGTTTTAAAACACAATTCTTCTATTTCTTTTACCCTAGCATATTTTAGATGTCAGATAACCGTGGAAAGAGGCTGCAGAAACCTGTTGCTATGGATTTCAGTCGGTTTTTTCCAAAAATATCATATTATTGACCGGGTTCATGATTTTTAAAATGAATGCCCTGAATTCCGGATAATTTTCCCGGCTGATAATGCCCTCGGGAATGTATATCTCCCGGAATAATTGTATTCGACCCTCATGTTCCCGGGAGTCCAGGTAAAAATATGCCACCCGGTCTCCGATGGGAAATTCAAAGCGCTGGGATTTGATTGGATTGACAAATTTCAATTCTTTATCCAAGTTGATGGTGAATGCCTCACGGGAAAACCGTCTGGCAAAGAGCTGATAATCGTTTTCTCTTTCGCTAAGGGAAACATTCACATACTGTACGGGTGGAAACATCTTAAAATAGAAATAGGGGTCCTGTTGGACCAGAAAATCAGGATATTTCAGTTTGAATTCCATCACCAGGTCTTCATCGATTTTGTCGAAATTCGTAAAATTCGGACCCTCCACCAGACGGGCGGATTTCTCATCCAGCATGCGATTGAACATGATTTGTCGGCGAACCTGGGGCTGATCTTTGAATATCTCCCTGAATTGCTGATTCCGGAGATCGGTCAGAATAAAGCGGGCACTCACCAGGGCGGATGCTTCAGTTACTTCATAGTGGTAGGTGATGTTCTCCAGAAACCGGTTGGGGCTCCTGAAACCGATCATTTCGTATCTTTCATTTCCAATGATCACATTGGCTTCATCAAGGCAAAAGCCAAAGGGGATATCGCTCCGACCCGGGTGAAGCAACCGGTTATTCCAGTAAACACAGATCCTTTCCATAAAATTATCGATGGCCAGTTTTTTTTGGATTTCCGTGAAGCGCTGATAGCCATACAATGTGAGTGCCGGGTATACCTGCTTAATGCCTGCGGATTTCAGCAGGGCATAGAACAGGGCAGAAAAATCCCTCATCGATCCTTTTTTGTCTTTGATGATATCTGTCAGTGGCCGGGGTTGAAAATTCAATTGACTCATGATCACCATTTGATAGTTGAAATTGTTTGACAGATATTCATATACGGCCAGTACTTTTTCCGGGTCGGTTTTGGCATTGGTGGTTAGCTGGAGAGCCAGTTTTTTGATGGGGTCATCGATCCGGACATTCACAATTTTGGACAGTTTTGCCCGGGCCAATTCCTGCCAGTCCCGGTAGAACGAATAGGCCAGTGGTATACCGGATATGAGGTGAATCGGGGTGTTGTTTTCGTTTTTAATAATTTTTGTGTTCCTGGCCTCCCAGTTGAAAAGGCTGGTTGTTCCCAGTTCCTTTCGGGTAAACACCAGCTGTTTTGGGTCAAAGTGGGTATTTAACCTGAATCGGGCCGGACATTTAATGCAAAATATTTTATACATACTCGGATTTGAGTCCCGGAAGTGTTCAATTCCATTGACCGGTTCTTTCCGGTTATTATGGAGGGTGTACTCAACCACAATGAAGTAACCCGGTTCAATCCGGGGGAAGTTGATAATCGTTTCCCTGAAATTGATCAAGGGGTTCATGATGGACTCCTGCATGGTCAAATCACTGATTTGGTTTTCGGGAACCGTTATCCGGTGGCCCTTTGGGTCAATGGCGAAACAATTTTCCAACTTGATTTTTTCAAAGTCGGCATTGTAGGCCAATTTGATATCCGAATATTGCTTTTTCCCCTTATAGGTTAGGATTTTTTTAATATGAAAAACATGTTTTTCAAAGCTGAAATCCGGATTGATATTCAATTCAACCCGGGTGTACACATTGATTGCCGAGGCATTTGTAAATGTTTCCAGGCCCGGCACATCCTTTATGAGGGCATCAATGTTGGCCGAATCGGGATAGAGCTGAAGGCTGATAATAAGCAGAAGACAAACCAATATGCCGAAACAGGATATCTTTGTGGTCATTCCCGGCTCCCTGAATCGGCAATGATATACAAATCATCGTTTTTGAACAATGCATTGATGGTTTCTTTGATGGATAGAAAATCCTCTTTCCGAAAATGTATTTTCCTGGTCTCGAAATGGTATTCGATTTTCAACCGTCCCTCCTCTGATAATGAGCTTAAACGGGTTTTGAAACCCAGGAAGTCAATGGTTTTAATGGCCGGGAAGGAGGGTGATTCCAGGTTCCGGGCAAAATCAATTTCAAATCGGGTGTCCAGGCTGAAGGCCCCCTCCATTTTGAAGTCATACTTCCGGCTGCTCTGGTTAAAGGGACCCATAATATAATGATAGAGCATGTGCATCTTCAGTTTAACCGCATCAAAGGGGATAAAGATTTTTTGGTTTATGTGAGTGATATAGCCAGGGATTTCAATCCGGGTGAAAATTCTCATATTCCGGGTTTTATCCCGGTAATCGGAATACTGAAAATCCAGAGCCCGGGTATGGGGATGGAGTAGCCTGACGACTGAAGAAATGGTGTTTTCAATTTCATAGGGAGTCAAATTGGCAAAATGATTTCTGAGAACCGTATCGGCGAATCCGGAAAAAAGAAATTCCATACTGCCGGTCACTTCATTGGTCTGGCCCCGTTTCAGAACAATATTCAGAGTGGAGTTGTTTTTTTCAGGTGGAGAAACCGGAGTTAACCGCAGGGTATCTCCTTTGGCAGTGGCGATTAGATAGGAATTATCCTCCATGTATTTGGGTAAAAAATCCCTGGTGTTTTCATTGGTGGGGTCAAAGATAAATTCGGGATTGCTGTTTTCATCATAGGATACGGTGATGGCATGGTTAAACCAGAGAACCGGTGCCTTGAAATTCAGTCGGCTGCCCGCGGAAATCAGAATCACGTCGGACCGAATCCCAGCGATTCTGAACATGGCGGTCAGCAGTGCGGCTTTGTCTCGGCAGACCCCCCCCCTGGTTTCAAAGGTATAGGCGACATCATGGGGTTCCAGTCCGGGGAGGTGTTTTTCCCGGTCCACCCCCAGGTACCTGACCTGGTTGGAAATCCAGTAGAAAATTCGGGACAATTTTCCCCGCCGGGACTTGGCCCCCTTGATCAATTGCCTGACCTTTGTTTTCATGGCTTCATTGATCTTCAGGTGTGGCTTTACTACTCCGTAATACCAGCGTGATATCTCCTGCCAGGATTTGACCGTGGTCAGGATGATATGATGAGCATAAAGGGTATAGGATTCGATATGGGGCTCAGGGACAATGATGGGGATTTTGGCCACATTCCATTGATGAATTACTCGGTTACCCGCTTCGTCCCGCTGATAATCGTATTTTAAACCCTGATTGTTCAGGTCATGAATATACAGCGGGAGGCTGGATGGGAGGGT
>DAOVIP010000043.1 GCA_030671465.1 Candidatus Aminicenantota bacterium
AATCTTTCCTTTTAAATCAAAAATCATGACATCGCCATTTTTCCTTTTCTCAATCTTCATCTTAATTCTCCTTTTTTTATTTTGAAACTTAATTCTATTTTATAACACAATACATATCAATTTTCAATTCATAAAAACAGAACGCTGTTTTTATTCAAATTCAGATTGTTGCATAAATCCGGACGCTTTCTCCTTGGCCTTGGCCTGCAATTTTTTCAACAACTCATCGGTCAAGGAAAATGTCAACTTTATATCCTCAACAGATGAGGTTAAATTGATATTACTGACCAGCTCGGACACTTCGGGTCCGGCCAGTGCGGCCATGCCTTTTAAGCCATTCAGCAGATTAACTATTTGCTTATTGGATTCCTCATCGGGGGAAATAAGCTTTATTTCCCCACTCCAGGCCTGATTTTCATGGTCAATAAAACCCACCAATGTCTCGGCCTTGCTCAAATCAACTTTGAATGGAGTACCCTGAGGCTGGCTCTCCTTTAATTCCTTGGGAAATCCAAACACAAAATGAATAACCTTTCCCGACTGGATCTCATTGATATAGGGTTTCAGTTTGACATTGTCCAGAAGGCTCTTGCCGCCCTTCTGCTTTAAATCAATAATGCCCTTTACATAGGCATTTTCTCCGAAAGTGATGAATTTATTGTTTAAAAAGGACAATGAAACAGTATTATTCTTGGAAGAAGTAAAATTGTATATTGTCTGATCTCCATGGGATTCAACGGTATATTCACCGGTTTTTTCTTTGATGAAATTCAATACTTTATCTTTGTCGTAATTTAAACTGATTATTCCCGCAACACCTTTATTGGAATCCATTTTCATATTAAATGACTTGAACATGGCAATAACCAGCGTATCGATATCCTTTTCAGGATCTACTCCGGTTTTTTCGATAAACTCCTGGTAATTCTGAAAAAAATCCTTTTCCTTCATCCCCGGCTCTGTCTGAGACTTCTCCAATTGTTCCTTGAAAACATCCATTCGGGTGATTTTTTTCAAATTGATGGTAAACACGCCGGTAGCATTCTCCGGAATGAAGGCAAGCAAATCTTTTACCCCGGATAGATCCGCCGTGGTACTCTTACCGCAACCCGAAAAGCCCAACAATCCAAAAATCATTACCAAAGTGGTCAACAACCCAAAAAGTTTTTTCATTTTAACCTCCTGTTGCTCTCACCAAAATCTGTATTTCATAATCCAAAATTGCAGTATTTGGGAACATCTAATCATACCATATTTTTTAAAATAAAAAAACCAAGTGATTTTCCTTTTTGCGGAAATATTCGCTCCGATTCCCCTCAACTTATGATTGACAATGAAAGGCAATACAATTAAAATAAAAAAATGAAAAAACCTGTAAAAGCCCTTATACTGGCAGCTGGAAAATCCAAAAGAATGAAATCCGGTAATTCAAAAGTCTTACATAAAATTCTGGGAAAAGAAATCATCAACCACCTGCTGGACAGCATTACCGGAAGCGGAATCCATCAGGAGGATATCATACTGATCGTTGGGCCAGAAAATCAGCAAATCAAGAAGGCAATCAACCGAAATATCCAGTATACCATTCAAGATAAGCCCCTGGGTACCGCCCATGCGGTTCTCAGCGCCAGAGACCACCTCACCCCTTTCAGGGGTGACCTGCTGGTTACGGTCGGGGACAACCCCTATATCACTCCCGAGGAAATCAGCAAACTCCTGAATCAACATCAAAAATCCGGTTGCCCATGCACCTTAATTTCCGCCATATTCCCCCATCCCCCCCCTCCCTACGGTCGCATCATCAGGGATCAGAACCGGGAAGTCATCGGAGTGATCGAAGAAAAAGATGCCAGTCCAGATCAATTGAAAATCAGAGAAGTTAATTCATCGATTTATATGTTCGATAACCAGATTGTTTTTCCCCTTTTGTCCGAAATTAATAACGACAACCATAAAAATGAATATTATTTGACCGATATTATTGCCATACTGAAAGCACGGAATTTAAAAATCAACACCGTAACTGCCGATGACTACCTGGATACCATCGGTATAAACGACCGATGGGAAATCCAGGCCGCCCAGAAAAAATTGAATGAAAGAAATCAAAAAAAACTCTCCTTGGAACAGGGCATCACCATTTTCCAACCTGAAACGGTTACCATTGAATACAATGTTGAAATTGGCAGGGATACCATTATCTTCCCCTCCACTTATATTGCTGCCGGAACCCGCATTGGAAAAAATTGTCAGATCGGGCCATTTGTCTATCTGAAAGGGGTTACCATTCCGGATAATAGTGTCATCATTTTCGAGAAGCGTGTCAGGGAAGCATAGATATCCCCCGGAGAGGGGGTAAATGAAAATAAGAAGTTCAGCCCCAGGTAGAATATGTCTCTATGGAGAACACCAGGATTACATGGGTTTCCCGGTCATTGCCGCTGCCATTGATCTCCGGATAACCATCGAGGGTCAGGTCAGTGAAGGGGCTGAGGTCATGCTCGAATTATCCGACCTGAACGAGACCATCCGCTTTTCTGCAGATCATTTTGCCTATACCCGGGAAAAAGATTATTTTAAGTCGGCCATAAAAGTTTTAAAAAACCAAAGACTATTCCAGAAAAAGAAAATCCATGGCCGGGTCTACAGCAATATTCCCATACAGGCCGGGACTTCCTCCTCTTCCGCCCTGGTGGTGGCCTGGATCGGATTTCTGCTCAGGATATCCGGCATGGGCAGTTCGGATGTCATTTCAACAGAACAAATCGGTGAACTGGCCTATCTGGCCGAGGTGGAGGAATTCGGTGAAAGCGGAGGCAGAATGGATCAATACTGCTCCGCAATAGGAGGCATAGTCCATATTGATTTTCATGATCCGATAAGGACCACTTCACTTCCTCTGGGTGTGAAAAAATTCGTTCTGGGAGACTCCCTTCAACCCAAGAATACCCAGAAAACCCTAAAAAGAATTAGAACCGGTCAGGAGAACGGGCTAAAAGCACTCAAGCAATTTCTTGAATCTGATGGTTTCCAGGTCAATTACGACGAAGCCCAGCCCTATTTTAACCGGGTCTCCGCTGAATATCGCTCATATCTGAGAGGGGTTCTGAAGAACCGTTACATCACTGCTCAAGCCCGAGAGGAACTTCAGAAGATTCCACCGGACCCCATCAAACTTGCCTCTTTGATGAACCAACATCATGAAGTATTAAGGAATGACTTGAATATATCAACTCCCAAAATCGAAAACATGATCGAATCATCAATGAAAGCCGGAGCCCTGGCTGCCAAAATCAATGGATCCGGTGAGGGAGGATGTATGTTTGCCTTCTGTCCCGGCAGGCAACAGCAAGTTGCCGAGGCCATAAAAAGTTCGGGTGGCACTCCATATATCATAAATATCGGGAAAGGACTGGATGTGAAGCTGGAAGAATAGGACCGGGAATGGAAATAAAAAAGATTCGGTTATCCAGTTTAAAAGCAAATGATACTTATTCACTCTCCTTCCCGGTCAGGCCGGAAATATTCAAAACCTTCACCCTGCAATTCCCCGGATTCCCGGCCATTATCATGAATCCGTACCGGGTTATTATTTTTGGCATTGATGCCTATCATTTCCTCAAGTCACAGGAGGAAAAGGAAATAATGGTCTTTGAAACCAGTATTTCGTTGAAGGATGGACTTTTCCTGAATTACAATCTCAAGGAAAAATTGTTCGGATTGAACCCATTCGAAAAATTGTGTTTTCTGAAAAAAATCATTCCGATTTCCAGTCTGAGCGAAATCCATCACCGGACCCGCCTGGATATCCCGGTTACCCAGGAATTGATAGACAACCTGGAATCACTCACCGGTGAGGATTTAAAAACCTTGTTGATCAAAGATCGGGTCAATCTAAAAAGCGCTCTCAGAATTTTGAACCTGACCGGACCGGACCGAATCACCGCCATTCAGCTGTTTGATCGGGTTCCTTTCTCAAGCAGCCATCAACAGGCATTACTGGATATGCTGGAAGAAATGATGTTTCGTGACAAAAGTACCATTGAGGATATTTTCAATCGATCCGATATCAATCGGTTCCTGAAAATGGAGAAGCCACAAAAAGAAATCCTGAAAACAATATTCACCCTGCGGTTTCCCGCATATTCAAAAACCAAAGAAAACTGGGAAAAATGGGTAAAAACTCTGAAGTTATCCAAACAGATTCAAATCAAACATGCTGATTTTTTTGAAAAAAAACAGCTCCAGTTAACGCTTTCTTTCAACGACCAAAAAGACCTGGAGAATACAATCCGAAAAATAAAAAAATAAGATTTTAGTTGACATAAGAACAGGGTATATTATAATATCTCAAGGGAGTAAAAATGAGCACACCGATTCTTGTGGTTATTATTGTCGTTGCTATTATTTTATCTGTGGGCTTCTTGTTACTGGTTTTCAGCCTGGTTCCGGCAATAAATGAATTAAAATACCTGCTGTCCGATCTGCAGAAAACATCTGTAGAAACCCGTGATCTGGTTTCAAAATTAAAAGAAGTCAGCGAAAAGGTGAATCAAGATATCGAAAAGATCGATTCCATTCTGGACTTTTCAAAAGATACGGTTGAAGCAGCTTCAAAATCATTGAAATATTTAAATAAAAACGTATTGAAACAATCAGCTGGGATTTTTGCCTTGTTGCCGGCCATGAAACTCGGCTGGAATTTGGTCAGAAAAATAAAAGGAGGTAAGAGATAAATGTCCGATGAACGTCATTCCGCATTTGGAACTTTTGTTACTTTTTTAACCGGTGCTGCCATAGGAGCCGGTATCGCACTCTTGTTTGCCCCTCAATCCGGGGAGGAAACCCGAAAACAAATCAAGAAAGTAAGCGATAAAGTGTCTGATGATGTGAAAGAAAATTACGAAAAATTGAGCAAGGAAGCTCAAAAAGCCATAGAGACTGTAAAAACAACATCCGAAAAAGCAGTCAGTCAGATGAAATCTTTTATTGATGGTGCCAAGGATAGCCTCAAAAAAGAGGTCCGGGACGAGATAAAAGCGGCATCCAAAAAGAAAGCTTCCAACTGAAACCAATAAGCGATCCCTGAAAAAATGAACATCCAAAATATCAAAGGGAGAGAAATACTCGATTCCAGGGGGAATCCAACCATTGAGGTAGACATCCAGCTCGAATGCGGTATCTCTGCCAGGGCTTCCGTTCCTTCCGGGGCCTCCACCGGCGTTCATGAAGCGACAGAATTAAGGGATGGCGACCAAAAAAGATACCATGGAAAAGGGGTATTAAAGGCAATCCAAAATGTTGAAGATATCATTTCTCCGGCGCTTATCGGCGAAAACGTTCTCAATCAAAAACGGATAGACCAAATGCTCTGCGAACTGGACGGAACCCGGAACAAAGGGGTGCTGGGAGCCAATTCTACCCTGGCGGTTTCCATGGCTGCTACCCGGGCCGCAGCCCAATACTCTGATTTGCCCCTTTACCGGTATATTGGCGGAATCAACGCTGTCGAGCTACCGGTTCCCATGCTGAATATTCTTAATGGCGGCGCCCATGCTGACAACAGTATCGATATTCAGGAATTCATGATCGTTCCGATAAAAGCCCCATCCTTTTCAGAGGCACTCCGTATGAGTGCCGAAATTTTTCATACCCTGAAATTGATTCTAAAACGAGAGGGCCATAACACTTCAGTGGGCGATGAAGGGGGATTTGCTCCCAACCTGAAATCCAATGAAGAGGCGCTTCAAGTCATTATCAAAGCCATTGAGGAATCCGGATTCCTGCCCGGTGATCAGATTTTCATTGCTCTGGACTCTGCCGCTACTGAATTTTTCGAAAATGAAAAATATGTTTTTAAGAAATCGTCCGGACAGATCTTGAATTCTGCCGAGATGGTTGATTTTTATCAAGAACTGGTTCAGAAATATCCCATCATTTCCATAGAGGATGGGCTGGCTGAGGATGATTGGGATGGCTGGGAGATTTTAACCCGCCAGCTGGGTAACCAAATTCAACTGGTGGGAGATGACCTCTTTGTCACCAATACCGAGAGGCTCCAGAAGGGACTGGATCGAAAAATCACCAACTCAATCCTGATCAAGTTAAACCAGATTGGAACCGTGACCGAAACCATTGAAACCGTAAAACTGGCCCAAAAGAACAATTACACCACCATTATTTCCCATCGTTCAGGAGAAACCGAGGAAACCTTCATTGCCGATCTGGCGGTTGGGCTTTCTACCGGTCAGATCAAAACCGGTTCGGTTTCCAGAAGTGAACGCATCGCCAAGTATAACCGGTTACTCCGTATTGAGGAAGAACTTGGGAATACGGCTATTTACCCGGGAATCAAAACATTTTATAACTTAAAAAAATAATATTAAAAATTCCAAATGGACTATTCCCCACTCAACTACGATATGCCCTTATTTAGGCCGCCCAGCGAAGCCAGATCCCTGATTTTTCAGGTTACATTCGGATGTTCATGGAACCAGTGCGGATTCTGTGAGATGTACCCTGACAAACAGTTCAGGGCTAAAAGCGAAACCGTAATTCGGCAGGAAATTATCGAAGCCGCCACGGTTCTGCCCCAGGCGCGCAAGATATTCCTGGCTGATGGAAATGCCATGGTGCTTTCATTCAGAAGGCTTCAAAATATTCTCAACGACATCAACCGGGCATTTCCTGAAGTGAGTCGGATCTCAACTTATGCACTTCCTCAGGACATACTATCCAAATCCTCCTCGGAGCTCAACCAATTACAAAAAAATGGTTTGAAATTGATATATCTGGGAATCGAATCCGGAGATGACGAGGTTTTAAAGGTGGTAAACAAGGGAGAAACCTTTGAATCAACCCGAAAGGGATTGCTGAAAGCCAAGCAGGCCGGAATCAAGACATCGGTCATGATATTAACCGGATTGGGTGGGAAAAAATTTCTGGAACCGCATGCCATCAATTCGGCAAAAATTGTCAATCTTACCCAGCCCGATTACTTATCAACTCTGGTGCTCATGTTCCCTCACGGCCTGAATCACTACAAAAAGAAATTTGCCGACACCTATATTCCCTTGACCCTGGAGGATACCCTGAGGGAAATGGATATTTTTCTGAGCCATACTGAACTGGAAAGAACCGTTTTTCGCAGCGATCATGCCTCCAATTACCTGACCCTAAAAGGGGTTTTGTCCCGGGACAAAAATCACTTTCTGGGAAAAATCAGAAACGCCTCTCGAGATCCCGGGAAAGCCGATTTAAGGCCCGAATGGCTCAGGGGTCTCTGAAAAAAACAAATTCAGGAGTTGATCTGCAGCCGTTGTGGGAAGGATACTGCCGTTCAGGATTTTCTTTTTGATAGACGGAAGTTCTTTTCGGATAGAGGGATGGCTGAAAAAATGATCCTTTAAAAAATATTCAACCATTCCAAATACCCAATCCAGGCTCTGCTTCTTTCTGCGTTCGTCAAATATCCCTGATTTCCGGGTAATTTTCTCAAAACCTTTGATGGTTTCCCATATGGCCCCAATTCCTTCTCCGGTCAAGGCCGAACAGGTATAAGCGTCGGTTTGCCATCCCGGTGTGGCCGGAGCCAGGTATTTTAATGCCATCCCGTATTCATTTTTGGCTTTGAGGGCAGCAGGCCTGTTTTCTCCTTCGGCCTTGTTGATCAATATTGCATCGGCGATTTCAACAATCCCCCTTTTGATACTCTGCAACTCATCACCGGCACCCGCTATCATGACCAGCAAAAAAAAGTCAACCATAGAACGAACGGTTATTTCATTTTGCCCGACTCCGACTGTTTCCACCATGATGATGTTGTAACCGGCTGCCTCACATACCAGAATGGTTTCACGACTCCTGCGGGCAACACCGCCTAGAGTACTACCGGAAGGGGAAGGCCGGATGAAACCATTTTGTTCCCGGGCCAATTTTTCCATCCGGGTTTTGTCTCCCAGAATGCTGCCTTTGGTTACGGCACTGGTGGGGTCCACGGTTAATACCGCGACCTTGAAACCCTTCCCTATTAAAAAACACCCCAGGGTTTCAATAAGAGTGCTTTTCCCGGAACCCGGCACCCCGGTGATCCCGATCCGGAGGGATTTCCCCGAATGGGGCAACAGAATTCTGAGTACCCGGCGGGCTTTTTCATAATGCTCCGGGGCACTGCTCTCAATCAGGGTAATGGTTCTGGCCAGCACGGTTCGATCACCGGAGAGCACACCAGCGACATGTTGTTTAACCGTTAATTCCACTCGCTTCTTTCTCTCGCTCATCAACAGCATTATAACCAATCCCCTTTTTATTGTAAATGAATTAAAGGTCAATCCAGAGGAGGATTTGGGGGGATTTCAGCTACTATCAAGCTGGAATTAATTTCTATGAAAACCGCTGGTTGACCACATCCATGATCTTGATCGCGGTATCAGGTATTTTGGTGCCGGGGCCAAATATGGCTGAAGTGCCCTTTTCCAGGAGAAAATCATAATCTTGAACCGGGACAACCCCCCCGCAAACCACAACAATATCCTCGCGCCCCTGTTTCTTTAACTCTTCAATCAGCTGGGGCAGCAGGATTTTGTGACCGCCGGCCAGGGAGCTCATTCCCACGATGTGTACATCATTTTCAACAGCCTGACAGGCAGTTTCCTCCGGTGTTTGAAACAGGGGACCAATATCCACATCAAATCCCATATCCGCATAGGCGGTAGCCACCACTTTGGCCCCCCGGTCATGACCATCCTGACCCATCTTGGCAATGAGAATACGCGGCCTTCTCCCTTCCTTTTCCGCAAACCGATCGGTTATGCGGCGAATATTTTCAATATCCCTCATTTGATCATACTCATTGCAATAAACACTGGAAATAATTTTGATCTGGGGCTTGAACCGACCACATACTTTTTCAATGGCATCGGAAATCTCTCCCAGGGTAGCCCGGGCCCGGGCCGCATTTAAGGTCAATTCCAGAAGGTTTCCTTTTCCATTTTTCATACAGCTGGTAAGTGCATTCAGGACGGTTTTTATTGCATTTTGATTCCGCTTTTCTTTTAGCTCCGTAATTCTTTTTATCTGAGCCAGTCGCACGGCCGTGTTATCAACTTCGAGGATATCAATGGATTCCTCCTGGTCCGAGCGAAAGTAATTTAATCCCACAATGACTTCCCTTCCCGAATCGATCCGGGCCTGGCGCCTGGCAGCTGCTTCCTCGATCTTCATTTTGGGGATCCCTGCTTCAATGGCTCGGGTCATTCCCCCATAGGATTCGATTTCCAGAATATGTTTCCAGCTCTTTTGGATCAACTGATCAGTTAGCCATTCAACATAATATGACCCGGCCCAGGGATCAATCACCTGGCATATACCCGTTTCCTCCTGCAAAAACAATTGGGTATTTCTGGCAATTCGGGCTGAAAAATCAGTGGGCAGGGCAATCGCCTCATCCAGGGAATTGGTATGCAATGACTGGGTATGGCCAAGTACGGCAGCCATGGCTTCAATACAGGTTCTGATTACATTATTAAAGGGATCCTGTTCGGTTAAACTCCAGCCCGAGGTTTGAGAGTGAGTTCTCAGGATCATTGATTTCGGATTGTTGGGATTAAATTTCTTTATTAATTTTGCCCACAGAACCC
>DAOVIP010000262.1 GCA_030671465.1 Candidatus Aminicenantota bacterium
CATGGAGATATGGATTCTCTGGAGGAAAGTTGACAGAATGCCCGTGAAGGTGAAAGGGATGAAAGTGTTTCTGCTTCCAGAAGAATTCTGGTTGCTACTGACGGTGTATTTTCCATGGATGGAAACATTGCCAATTTGAGAGGTATTGTGGACCTGGCTAAAAAATATCAGGCCCTGGTGATGGTAGATGATTCCCATGCCACCGGTTTTCTGGGTAAAACCGGCCGCGGATCACTTGAGTACTGCAATGTACTGGGAGAAATCGATATTGTTACTTCCACACTGGGAAAGGCAATGGGTGGGGCTTCCGGTGGCTTCACCACCGGCAGACAGGAAATTGTCGATATGTTGCGGCAGCGCTCCAGGCCCTATTTGTTTTCCAACACCCTGGCACCGGCTCTGGTGTCGGCAGCGATCCGGGCCTTTCAACTACTGGATAAAAGCGATGACCTCAGGCAAAAGCTGATGGAGAATACCCGATTCTTCCGGCAGAAAATGATTGACCTGGGTTTTGACATTATTCAGGGGAGTCACCCGATTGTCCCGGTCATGTTTAGAAAATTTGATAATGATGCCTTGTTGGCCCAACAGGTTTCTAAGGATCTTTATGAAATGGGAATCTATGTGATCGGCTTTTTCTATCCCGTGGTACCCAGAGGCCAGGCCAGGATACGGGTACAGGTATCAGCCGCCCATACTCGGGAACAACTCCAAAAGGCGATCGATGCCTTCAAAACGGTTGGTAAAAAACTTGGGGTTATCCAGTAAACCGCCTGTTCAACGGTTTTGGCAAGGGATTAGATTGGACATGTCGGTTTTGATTTGAAAATAGCCTGATATTGTTTTTCAAAATCACTCTTTCCACACAATAAAAGACTAGCAAGCGGCATAATATTTTTAACCTGACCCAACAATGTATGGGCCAGTGATTTAATATCCCATTGGGCGTGTTGGTCATCTCTTAAGCGGATAAAATGATACAATTCCCGAAGGTTCATTTTCATGATTACCATCCTCCGGTGGGAGTTGGTCAGGATATAATCAGCGGCTTCTCCATAGCGTTCCTTCAACCTCTTGTAAACGAAGTTGGTTGTCTCTATGATATGCATAAATTCTTTTTCAAGGTGATTCAGGCAGATACTTTCCGGAACGGTATTTCCGAGCTGGATATCATAATCCCCGCTTAATAAGGTAGCGATTCGGTGTCTTTTAAGCTGGGCAAAGTTGGAAGCACTGATAAAGGCCTGGAAGGTGATGGAAGGGAGTTCAAATTCCCGGGGCGGGGTATCAAAGAATTTCATTTTTTTGAAAAGGTTTTTGAAAATATCCTTTTTTTGATCCAATGATAATTTTTTTATCGTCTCAAGGGTTTTCGGGTAATCAGCGGAATGGTGCAAACTTAAAAAAGAAGCCAGAATTATATCATCGCCTCGGGGCGTGAATTGGATGATTTTGGGCTCTGAAAAAGCTGCCGGAGGTGTGGAGAGTGTTTTCCACTGATTTTTAAAGGTCTGCTTCAAAGCACAATCATAATCCGAGGGTTCCGGGAAGAGAATAATCGAAGGTGCGATATTTTTTATCAGATCAAAGATTTTTTCTCCCATATTCCTGACTTCCTGACTCAGGCTCAAAGAAAATCTTCTTAGCAGATGCTCAATATTCCGGGCGTTAATGGTCATTCCCATCTGTCCTTGGGTGGCCAGGGAAAGGATGTATCTGGCATCTTCTTTGGCCCAGTTTTCCAGAAGACGTTTTTTGCCCTTCTTTTCGATCAGTCGGGGGTATTTTGAAAAAAGATATTTCTTTAAAACCAGATATGCTTTTTTGTAAAATTGGTTCTGGACATTGATGGTATCTTTAAATTGAAATATCGATTCCCTATCCTTGATTTCCGATGGAAGGACATAATCTCCCTTGAGGGTGACATAACGCTGGGATTTTTCAGTATAAGATGCCAGACGGAATTTTTCGATTTCCTCCAGTGCAAGTCGTGATATTCCGATGACATCGAAATTAAATACGGCATGTTCAGCCACTGAATGATGTCCCATTTCAAAAATAATAATTCGATTGGATTTTCGGGCTTTTTCCACATCTTCCCGTGCTTTTTTGCGCAGGGTAGTGATATCATCTGAACTGCGACTGATACGGGCATAGGCAGCGCTGAAGGTTTCAGGGGTTAAAATTTCATTTTTGCCTGTTTTCAAATGTTCCAGGATCTCTGTATCCACATTGTAACCGGCTAATTCAATTTTCAATCTTCCTCCATCTTGTCCGTACTTTATTCAAATCCCAGGGGAATTTCTTTTGAAGGCCCGGTTATTCAAGATTGTTGAAATTCAGAAATATGTTTGATAATATCGTGGGCACTTTCGTCCACAGAATTATTATTCCAGATTTCGATCACCTTCAGGTTGTCATCCTTTATGGTCTGCAGGTAAAAAGATTCCGTTTCCTTGAAATAGTCCAGACTGGGTAGTTCTAATTTTTTAGTATCTTTCCGGTTTTCCAGAATTTTGGGGTCTACCCTGATAAAAAAAATAATGTCGTAGGTCCTAATCCAGAAATGATAAAGGTTTTTCAGCAGGTTGTTTTTTTCCTCGGAATGGTTATTGGTCTCAACATCGGAGATATATTTTTTATAGCGAATCCATTGATCCAGTATGGAGGTGTCGCATAATAACAAATCCAGTGATGTCAATGCCTTCAGGTTCTCTTCATTTATCTGGTTTGTCAACGAATAGAACTGGCCGACAAAGTTCAATTTATTGTCGGTATCAAAGGGGTTTTTCTGGGATAGGTATTCAATGGATTCCACTTCCTCTTTCAAGGAAAGAATTTTTTTGCTTTCATTCAGAATGGATGTTTTGCCAGTACCCGTACAACCTGAAAATGAAATTTTTATCATAGGACAATTTTAATCTGAAAAAGAATAAAAGTCAAATTCCAACTCAGTCTTTCGAATTAATCGTTTTTGAACTAGAAAGAAACCATCATGTATCCACACATGTCTAAAGCATTGGGCGAAATGACAGTATTGATTAAATATACCGATTTGTGATACATTCTTACCTTGTGATGAAAGTAAAATCCAGAGTGATGATTGTTGTTTTTTTACTCGGTATTTCTTTCTACTGTTTTGGAGAAAAAATTATTATCAAGGCTCAAAAAAAAGAATTTATTGATGATATATTCAAGGCTGAGGGTGATGTTGAGGTGATCTGGGAAGATTATTGCATTTTTGCCCAGTATGTGGAGTATAATAAAAAAACCGGTATTGTGATTGCCCGGGGACGGGTGACCATGTCCTCCAAAGACAGTATTATCAGCGGGGAGGAACTGACCTTCAATACCAAAGATAAAACCGGAGAGATCATTGATGCCTACGGGATGATGAAGCCCACCATCCGTTATGAAACCGATCATTTAAAACAAATTGATGATGATACCCTGACCTTTGATAAAATGGACTTCACCTCCTGTTCCCAGTTAAAACCCAGGTGGAAGATTACCTGTAAAGAGGGAAAAATAAAAAAAGAAAAATATGTGGAGATGAAGCATGCGGTTTTCTGGATTAAAAAGATTCCTTTTTTTTATATTCCCTATATTAAATATCCGGTGGATAAAGACGGCCGGGCTACCGGTTTTTTATTTCCAAACTTCGGATATTCAGATCTC
>DAOVIP010000385.1 GCA_030671465.1 Candidatus Aminicenantota bacterium
ACACTGGTTATTCGGGGCTATTATTCAGATCCGGAAAATGGGCGTCCCCTGTTTGGAGCACTGTTCGCACTGGGTCAGCTGGTGTTTGATCCTGATCGAGAAGTCATGACCATGACATCTCTGGAAGAAAGTGTATTGGAAGCTGGTTTCATCATAAAAAAAATGTCTTCATTAACCGAACGTTCTTTTATAATAGAAGCCAAAAAAAAGGGATAAGAAATTGTATAACAGATGTCTTCCCATCATTGATGATCAGTGGAAGGTCAACCCCATTCAATAGTAAAACGCTATTCATTGATATTTTTTTTATTATTGATCTGCTATAATCGGAATCAGGAGGAAGGCAGGGTATATGAGGACGGATCTGTCTGAGGACAGGCCTTGACAAATAAGCAAGGTATGTTTGTAAGGAGGTATGGAAATGGATCATGGAGAGATTAACAACAAAGAGGATAAAGAAAAGGTATTAAAGTCAATTATAAAAAAACTGCATGACGGGGTTCCGGTTAATGCCCTAAAAAAGGAATTTAGCCGTGTTATCAAAAACACTTCCCCCGAGGAAATTGCCGATATGGAAAATTCCCTGATCAACGAAGGTTTTCCGGTGGAAGAAGTCCAGCGGCTTTGCGATGTCCATGTCCAGGTGTTTGACCAGTCCCTGAAGAAAGTGGGAAAGTCCGGAAAAGTACCGGGCCACCCGGTTTATACTTTTATCCAGGAGAACCGAGAGGCCAGGAAAGTATTAAAATTGCTGAAAAAAACCGCCAGGAAACTGAAAAAGACAGAGCCCAAGTCCGATGATATCGAATTCTTTCTGAAGCATTTCAACCGTTTGAAGGAAATCGAGAAGCATTATCAACGAAAGGAAAACCAGTTATTCCCCCTGCTGGAAGCCAGGGGATTTACCGGCCCCACCAAGGTCATGTGGGGCAAGCATGATGAAGTCCGGCAGATGTTCAGGGACATGAACACGGTTGTTGAAAAAAAGGATTGGTCTGCCCTGCCCAGAATGGCAAATAACCTGTCATCAGCTATTAAAAGATTGATATTCCTTGAGGAAAAAATCCTTTATCCCACTTCAACCCGCAAGCTGAACACCAAAGACTGGGCCGATATTAAACTGGGAGAACCGGAAATCGGTTATGCCTGGGTAAAACCCTCCAATCTCTGGGATGCCAGCCTGGCCAGAAATATTGATACTACAGCAGATAAAATAATTAAGGAGGAAACAATGGATGCCATGGGAGAAAAAAAGGTGCAACTATCGCAGGGTCAGTTAACTGCCGAGCAGGTTGACCTGATGTTGAAAAACTTGCCCATGGATATCACCTTTGTTGATGAAAATAACCGGGTTTGCTACTATTCGGATACCCAGGATCGCCTGTTTCCCCGGAGCCCGGCCATTATCGGCCGGGAAGTTCAGAATTGTCACCCTCCCAAAAGTGTGCATATTGTGAATGATATTGTAAAAAATTTCAAGGAGAAGAAAAAGGAAGTGGCGGAGTTCTGGATTCAAAAAAATGATAAATTTATCTATATTCGCTATTTTCCGGTTTACGATAAATCAGGTTTCTACCGCGGGGTTATTGAGGTTTCTCAGGAAGTTTCCGGAATAAGAATCCTGGAAGGGGAGCGAAGGTTACTGGATTGGTAGGGTGAAGAACCTCAGAAAATACGGTACTGCGCCTTACCGGGTAGCGGTAATCCATGGCGGTCCCGGGGTTGCGGGACAGATGTCAGTGGTTGCCCAGGAGTTGTCCACGGATCGGGGTGTGCTGGAACCGCAACAAACCGAATTGAGCCTGTCCGGCCAAGTTGAAGAGTTGAAGTCGGTTCTGGAAAAAAATGGCGAGGTCCCGGTGGTCCTGATCGGATTTTCATGGGGAGCCTGGCTGTGTTTTATCACTGCAGCCCGTTTTCCGGAGCTGGTTGAAAAACTGATTTTAATCAGCAGTGGTCCATTCCGGGAGCTGGATGCCCGAAATATTCTGGAGACCCGTTTAAAGCGGCTCAACCCGGAAGAGCGGGCTGAAGTTTATGGCCTGATGGAAAAGCTCCTGGATCCATCCGCTGTGGAGAAAGATCAGATATTGGCCCGGATCGGATGTTTGTTTTCGAAGGCCGATGCCTTTGATCCAATAAAATCTGAACCAGAGAGCCTGGATGTACGCTTTGAGATTTACCGTTCGGTCTGGCCAGAGGCAGCAGAAATGAGGCGAAGTGAAAAACTCCTTGGTCTGGGTTCCCGAATCCAATGCCCGGTGGTGGCCATTCACGGTGATCATGATCCCCATCCGGCCCGGGGTGTGAATGAACCGCTGAAAGAATCGGTGGCTGATTTCCGATTCATTCTGTTACGGAATTGCGGACACATGCCCTGGATTGAGAGACAGGCAAGAGAGAAATTTTTTAAAATTTTAAAAAAAGAGTTGGTTTAGTGTAAACAGAGTGGTTTTAATCCGGCTTTAATGGATTTGATTTTTTTACTGATCGGGTATGAAGGAAAACCACCAGTATGATGAATATGATAACAGCGCCTATAAAATAC
>DAOVIP010000487.1 GCA_030671465.1 Candidatus Aminicenantota bacterium
AATATTTCCACATCCAGACCTTTATTTTAAGGCCAATTTTTGATATAGTGGAAACCAGTAAATAAACTGTTTTTTATCTGGTTTTTGGAATTAACTGGTGATATAAATCATCTGTGTCGTTTAAAAAAATGAGAAAGACTATTTTTCCGCTGATTTTCATATGCATGTGTCAGGTCGTATTACTGTCTCGAACCGCTTCGATCCATGAATTGAAAAAAGCAGTGGTACAGATCGGCCGACTGGGCTTTAAAACCGAATTACCGGTCCGCTATTTCAACAGAAAGCAATTGGAAAAGTACATCCTCCGGGTCTTTGATCAGGATTATCCCGATGAGATGGCGGAAAAGGATCCCTTCTTCGTGTATACCATGGTGTTTGAGGCTAAAAAAATCAATATCAAAAAAGTCAGGAAGCGAATACTTATCAACAATATCAGCGGCTTGTACAATGAGAGGACCAAGGAACTCTATGCCCTGACTGAATACCGCAATGTCAATCGCATCAACTCGCTGGTCATCATTCATGAACTGAGGCATGCCATTCAGGATCAGCATTTCAATCTCTCTCAGATCCTGGGTCGGCTTTCTGATTTTGATGACCGGAAGCTAGCGGTTTTGGCCGCTGTCGAAGGGGGTGCCACCCTGGTCATGGTTGAGTACGGCGGATTCAACCCGGAGGTAATGACCTCCTATAATGCCGGTGCTCTGATGTCCTTTTCCCCGTTCAGCAATACGGCAGTTCTGTACAACTACCCGGATATTCTCAAACATCAGTTGACCATGCCCTATATCGCCGGCTTGAAATTCAGTCATTTTATTTTGAAAAAGAAAAAGTGGAAGACGGTCAACTTCATATTGAAATCCCCACCGGTTTCCAGTGAGCAGGTTTTGCATCCGGAGAAATACCTGAAAAATGAGAAACCCCGGGAAATTGAGATCGGTTACAAACCCCAGGATTATTCCCTTTATCACAGCGGTGTAATCGGTGAATTTTATCTGAGTGTACTGATAAAAAGTGAGGGGGACTTTGTAGATCTGGCTGCGGGCTGGGGCGGTGACCGATTCGAAATTTACCGGAAACCCTCAGACTATATTCTGCTCTGGGAATCTTCCTGGGACCGGGATAAATTTGCCGGTACATTCATGGCTATTTTCAAACAATTTATAGAAAAAGAATTTCTGGTCAATTTCAAGGTTGGAAATGTCAGGGGTACGCCCTTCATGGCCGGCCATTCCCAGTACGGTTATTTTTTTATCAGATACTTCAAGGACAAACTGTTTTTTGTCAGAACCAATGACCGGGAAGCTATGAACAATTTTATCAAAAGGGGTTACTATGATTAATGCAATCCAGGTTCGAAAAGGAATGATCATCCGTTTGAATGACAGGATCTTCAGGGTGGAGGATATGGATCACATTACCCCGGGAAAGGGGCAGGCGGTTGTACAGACCAAGATCAGGGATTTGACCGATATGACCACCCGGAACCATCGTTTTCGATCCTCGGAAAAAGTGGAAAAGGTGATCATGGACACCCGTGAGGTTTTATTCTCCTATCAGGATGGAGAACAATATGTTTTCATGGATAGTGAAAGTTATGATCAGATTGTCCTGGGCCGGGATTTTCTGGGCGACGTGGTATACTACCTGAA
>DAOVIP010000308.1 GCA_030671465.1 Candidatus Aminicenantota bacterium
AATGGTTTTGAAATTGAAAGAAACAATGGCAATGAATTCAAAGAAGACAAAAACACCCAGTCCCATCAGGAAGGTGTTGAAGTCACCGGTTTTGATAAGACCGATAAGATGTATAATAAAAACAATCAATCCAGCAATCACGAAAATAAAGGCGACACAGTCCAGAAAGGCCTTGGATGCCAGGCTGGTGGGATTATTTTTAATCAGATTCTCACCTGCATCCGAGAACCTGTGGGCAATGTACTGTACCACCATGACCACAAAAAGCCAGGCAATCCCGATCAAAAAGGCATAAAAATCATTGACCCGAATCGCATATATTACCGCAAACAAAAATCCCAGAATGGCCGCCACAATAAGGCCGAAATGTCCGATGACCATGACCCATTTCAAAGTAAAACCCAAAACCTTTTCGGAAAATAGGGTTCTCAGAGATTCAATCAATTTTTCAATTAATTTGACTCCAAAAAGGTGACCCTTGATTTCCCCTTTTTTGCTCTTTGCTTTTGTTACCATGTTGCCTCCTGTATAGAAATAATATCCATTACATATTATATTTTCCAAAAAAAGATGTCAAGCTTAAGCATTAATCCGGCTGACTCTGCCAGTCATGATTCAGTCAGCGGATTTATCTGAATTGATTGAATTACTAATTCTGCTTTGTTTCAATTTCTTCAAAAAGGGTTTCCCCAAAAAACTCGTTTCATCCAGCTGACACAACCGCCGAAACATGGGTACAGTCACGGTAAAAGCCAGTATATCAGGGGGAATATAGGGGCGCATTGCCAGATCGGTACTCCCGATGATGGCCTGAGGTTCAGTCAGATCAGAAAAAAGTGATAGAAGCTGCATGCACCCGGAACCGAACGGTGCCACTACCGGGCTGATCCTATCCCCGGGTTCATGGTGATAATGAATCCCAATGACCAGGGCACTCAACTGATCGGGATTCACCCAAAATGTCACACTCTTTAGATAGGGAAAGTTTTCCGGTTTACAGGGCCCGATCAACAGATGTTCATGCCGAGGCCTATAGGGTTTATCATTATCCAACCAGCAACCCATTATTTCAGTCGAGGCTTTCAGGCCTTCTTCCCGGGCCAGAAAGTTCAGGAATTGCTGCCGATCGCGGGTATCGATATTGAAGAAACTCCGGGCACAGCCCCGGCAGCCGCTTTTCGATTCGGTCAAATGCAAGGTATTTCCTTTTTTCCAGGCATTGAAATACATGAAAATACACTGATGCCTGCCCTGTCCCGGTTTCAGTAATGGTTCGAACAAACCAGGATCAGGAGCATCATAAACCCCGACCAAAGGGATACGAATATCCAGTTTATTCAATAGAAGTGTTGGGTTCGGTATCATTTTTGTCCTCCTGGGCTAGATAAAAAAAACGCGCCTGGCAGGATTCGAACCTGCGACCTTCGGTTAATGTCATCTTTACCGAACATAACCTAGGGTTTTGAGTTCTCTTAATTTTTCTTTATCCAAACTTAACTCCACAGTTTCTTGCTTGAACTTCGTACATTTTGATTCAAATTCTATAAGTTTATATTTCAGAAGATTAAAAATTTTAAGATCTTTATTATAGAGATTGTTCTTCTCTGCTGGATCAATAGTAAGATTATATAGCTCTTCTAAATCCCTATGGTTAAAAATACATTTCCAATTTTTATGAATCACTGATTTTTTGAGAATTTCTTTACTTGTCAGTTTTATGTGAAGGTGAGAAAAAATATACCTGGGATTTTTTTCTGATTTACTGCTGAAGATAATCGGCATAAGATTTAATCCCTCGTCATTTTGACTTCCATCAAGGTGAAGATAACCTCTTAAAGTAGGCAAAATATCAATATTACTGACATTACTCCTGATCCGCTTTGGCTGCCTATCTCTTTCCGGGAAGTAAATAAAAAAAGGTATTTGAATAACTTCAGAATACAATGTCCTACCATGATCTCTTTGGCCATGATCCCAGAATTCTTCACCATGGTCCGAGGTAATAATAAGAACTGTGTTTTTATGCCATTCAAACAGCACAAACATCTCCTTTATCATGTTGTCTACATAACTGATTTCACTATCATATCTTGATATTATGTTGGACTTTATCTTCTTGCCTTTTTGATACCAGGGTTTTCTCCTATGGTAAGGTCTATGAGGATCATTATAATGTATATATAAGAAATATTTTCCATTGATTTTAATTTTTGGCGCCCATTTTTTCAATTGATCATTTACTTCTTTTTTATTTCCCCGGTAATAATCAAACTTTTTGAATATATCAAATCCTTGGGTAAAACCTTCTTGCTCACAGATATTGATATTATTAGCCACTCCATAAGTATAATATCCGTTTTCTTTTAGCACTTCTGGGATGGTTTCTATTTTTTCAGGAATACGATTGATTTTGACTTCTTTCTTTTTAGGCCGCGGCAGAAACCCCATTATTACACCATGTTGAAAAGGGTAAAGAGAGGTAAAAATTGAAGCTGTAGATGGAGCTGTCCATGAAGATGCTGCAAAAGCCTTTTCAAAAACCACACTTTTAGCCGCGATTTTAGAAAGAAAAGGAGCAGTATTTTTTTTATAACCATAAAATGGAAGATGATCGTGTCGTAAGGTATCAATAACTATCAAAACCACGTTTACATTCTTATAGTGTTTTCTACAACCAGGTAGAAAGGTAAAATAGATTATTCCTAACAGAATCATTAAGATATAAAAACTTTTATTTCCAAAATTCATGATGCCTAATTATGTTTATTCAGGTTTTTATAGCGACAAAAAAACGCGCCTGGCTGGATTCGAACCAGCGGCCTTTGGTTCCGGAGACCGTCTCTAATTTTTTAAAAAACATTGGAATAGCACAGTATATCAACGTTTTCTGATTATTTCAAGGTTAAAATTGTTAAAAAATCATAAAATTTTTTGGCACAAACTTGACACAAGTTCAATTATGCATGGCAGCCAGGTTTGAGGCTTTTCTGGTATGTGAAAGTGGTAAAATTACTCCCCTAGACAAGATAAACCATTAATTACTATTGCCTCATAAGCATCCAGCCATCTTTACGTCTATCCGAAATATTGCTGGAGTCATACCATCCGCGCATCAGGTTGTCATTTTCAACTGTACCGCCG
>DAOVIP010000460.1 GCA_030671465.1 Candidatus Aminicenantota bacterium
CAAGGGGTCCAACATGACCGGTAACCGGTTGGCCAAGCTCATCGATATTTACAAAGATGTCTCCCTGGGGGGAGTGGTAGAGGAGGCTGACATCACCGTCAATAAAAGGATTATCAGCGGAACGGCCCGGGTGAAAAAGCAGCCGGATCCCACCACTGATTTCAATATCGGGGGAACCATTCAATTCCGCTACGACACCCGGAATAAGGTCATTGACTTTCAGTCGGACCGGCTGGACGGAGAATTCGGCAGTCTGGCCATCAAAGGACATATCATCTCCCCGATTAAAAAAACCGACCTGTCCATCCAGGCCACCATCAATGAAATGGCCGGCCTCAACAAATATTCCACCTATTTTATCAACCTGGACTTCGAACCCTGGAAACTCCAGAAGGGTGATGGTCAGATCAATATTCAATTCAACCAGAACGGTTCCGAGTCGGTTTTCCGCAGTTCCATCGATGTCCGGAATTTCCTCTCTTCGGGCCAGCGCATTGACCGGCTGAAAGGCGATATCCGGGGGAAAAACCAGTCCACCCAGGGAACCTTTGAGATCCTGGACCACTCCCTGAGTGGAAAGGCCCGTCTGGACATCCGGAATGAGGACCTGAATATCGATTTTACCGATATCCGGGGTGAATCCGCCAAGATCCTGGGTCTGCTGAACCTGGAACTGGCCATCCGGGGCCCCATGCAGGGCAGATTCCGTTATTCCCTGCCAAAATATGAGACCCTGCCCCGCATCGAGGGAGATTTCAGTTCCGAAAACCTCCTGGCCTATGATATCCGCTTTGACCGGTTCAGCGGAAACCTGGAAACCAACCTGGAAACCATTCACCTGAAAAACCTGAGCCACCGTTGCTACGGCGGCCAGGGGGAATCCGATATTTTCATTGACTATCAAAACCAGAAATTTAAATTGAAGGGCGAAACCCGTGGCATCCGCATCCAGCGCATCCATCCCGGTTTCCAGGGGATTGGCCGGCTGTCTTACAGCGGGGCCGGAACCTTTAATGAAGATCCCATCCGCCTCCGATACCGGATTGACCGTTTCGGCTATTACCGGGATCGCCAGAGCCAGTTGTCGGGCCAGGCTTCCGTTCTGACCGATTTTTCCGATTACGACTTCAAGACCGTTGGTTACGTTCACCATCAGCAGAAGTCATCCCCCTTCAATATTCACCTGAACCAGACCCAGGAGCAATATACCGGCACCTTCAAGCTCCACCTCAAGGACATCAACCTGATCATGCCCTGGCAGAACCACAACGGCCGAATGGTACTCAACGGCCAGATCAAAACCAATGAAGCCGGAAAGCCGAGCTGGCAGGGGCTGGTCCTGCTGAACGGTGAGGTGCTGACCATTCCCGGATTTCCCCATACCTTGAACCAGTTCAAGGGATTGATCACCTTCCGGGATTGGCAGTTTAGCCTGTCTTCGCTTCAGGGGACCATGGCCGATGGCCAGATTGAGGCCAATGGCATGCTGCGGCTGGACCAGGGCCTAATCCGGGACCTGATGATCAATTTTTCCGGGCGGGAGATGAAACCCTACCTGATCGACCGCACCAGCGGCACGGTCAATGCCGATCTGAGCCTGAAGCAGGAAGGCGAGAAACTGCTGCTCCAGGGCAACCTGATCTTCACCTCCCTGCTCTGGGAACGGGAGGTGGATGAGGGCATTGGATTTTTCAGCCAGTCCAGTACATCCAAGAGCAGTGACAGCGTACTGAACCGCATCCACTTCGATCTCAACCTGACCGGCCGGGAAAATATCCGCATGAGAAACACCCTCGGCAACCTCAAGTGCCGCTTTGATCTGAAACTGACCGGTGATTTTAATTTCCCGGTACTGTCCGGAAAGGTCATCGGTCAGG
>DAOVIP010000239.1 GCA_030671465.1 Candidatus Aminicenantota bacterium
AAATTTCCCATGAGGGCAGATCTGGTTAAACGGGAGCCGGAAATCCTTAAGTTCTGGGAGGAAAACCGCATCTATGAGGCCATAAGGGAGAAGTCTGTGGGTAAACGAAAATACATTTTGCATGATGGTCCTCCCTACGCCAATGGCAACATCCACCTGGGACATGCCATGAACAAAATATTAAAGGATTTTGTTATCAAGTCAAAATCAATGGAGGGATTCCGGGCCCCCTATGTTCCGGGCTGGGATTGTCACGGCCTCCCCATTGAACACAAGGTCGATCAGCAGTTGGGTTCAAAAAAAGCGGAGTTGGACGTGCTTGAAATCCGTCAAAGATGTAAAGAATATGCTGAAAAATACCTGGAAATCCAGAAAAAGGAATTTATCCGGCTGGGGATTTTCGGTGACTGGGAAAATCCCTATACCACCCTCGATTATTCGTACGAGTCAACTGTTATCCAGTATTTCAATTCTTTTGTAAAAAATAACAATGTGTATCGCAGAAAGAGACCGGTTTACTGGTGTACTTCCTGTACTACTGCATTGGCTGAAGCTGAAGTTGAATATACTGATCACTCCTCTTCATCAATATATGTTAAATTTCAATTGAAGGATATCCCTGATTTCCTCAATGAATTCAGGCATAAGGAGATCTTTGTATTAATCTGGACCACTACCCCCTGGACCATACCCGCCAATCTGGCCATTGCCGTTCATCCTGATTTTAACTATTCGCTTTTCGAGATGAACGGTGAATACTACATCGCTGCCAGCCGTCTGGTTCCCATTCTAAGTGATCTGATGGACCGCCCCCATAAAAAGCTCAAAGAATTCAAGGGCAGCCGGCTGAAGGGATTGAACACCACCCATCCCCTGTATGACCGCCATTCGGTGATCATTACAACGGATTACGTCATACTGGATCAGGGAACTGGCTGCGTCCACACTGCCCCGGGACATGGAGAGGAAGACTATTGGGCCGGACTGGAATACAAACTCGATATCTATTCACCGGTGGGTCCCACCGGAGCCTTTGATGCAACCACGGGGAAATATGAGGGGAAAAATATTTTTGATGCCAATCCTGAAATCATCCGGGATTTGGAAGCCAACAACCGTCTCATCCGGGAAGATAAAATCGATCATTCCTACCCCCATTGCTGGAGATGTAAAAAACCGGTTATTTTCAGGGCCACCGAACAATGGTTCATCGCCATGGATAAGGCTGAGTTGAGATCCAGGGCCCTGAAAGAAATCAAGCAGGTGAACTGGCTACCGGACTGGGGTGAAGACCGGATTTTTAAAATGGTTGAAAACAGGCCTGACTGGTGTATATCCAGACAGCGGGACTGGGGAGTTCCCATACCGGTTTTTTATTGCAAACAATGTGAGCAGCCGCTGCTCAAGCCGGAGGTTATTGAACGGGTCGAATCCATATTCAAGAAACATGGTTCAAATAGCTGGTATGACCGGGATGTATCCGAATTCATACCGGAATCCACAACCTGTGCAAATTGCGGTCACAGCTCATTTGAAAAGGGTTTTGATATTATGGATGTATGGTTCGAATCCGGATCATCATTCGGCATTCTGGACAAATACCCCGGACATCAATTCCCCTCGGATATGTATCTGGAGGGGGGTGACCAGTACCGAGGCTGGTTTCATTCATCCCTGCTGGTTGCGGTGAGCGCCCGGGGCACCTCACCCTATAAAACCGTCATCACACATGGTTTCACCCTTGACTCAGAGGGGCGGGCCATGTCCAAATCAATGGGCAATGTGATAGAGCCCCAGAGCATCATCAAGGAAAAAGGCGCTGAGATACTCAGGCTTTGGGTGTCCATGGTCAACTATCGGGAAGATATAAAACTGGGTGATGATTTACTGATAAAAATCACCGAGAGCTACCGCAATATCCGCAATCGCTGGAGATTCATGTTGGGAGTTCTATCTGACTTTAAACCCGGAGAACACTCGGCTGAGGACGATAAGTTGGGACAATTGGACCGTTTCATCCTCCATAAATGGCAGCAGGTCAAAGAAAAAATTCTGAAAGCCTACCAGAATTACGAATATCATGTGATCTACCACACCATTTCAAATTTTTTCACCATTGAATTAAGTTCCTTCTATTTGAATCTAATGAAAGATAACCTATACTGCAACCTTCGGAATTCCGTCCAACGAAGAGCCACCCAGACCACCATTTTCAAGCTACTGAAAGAATCGCTTCTACTGCTGGCCCCCATCATGTCATTTACCTCAGAGGAAGCCTGGGAGTGTTTACCGGAATTTCCGGATCAGGAAGCCTCCATCCACCTGCATCTGTTTCCGGAAAAGGAAGAAAAGTATCTGCAGGGAATTGATGATAATAAATGGGAGCAGATCACTTCATTACGGAATAAAATTTACAAAGAAATCGAAGCTTCCCGAAACCAGAAAACCATTGGTGAGTCTCTGGAAGCAGAAGTAACTCTGGATCTTAACCCTGAACCATATGACCTGGTAGCCGATAATCTGGAGTTATTCAAGGAAATTCTGGGAGTGGCAGCAGTCCATATCACCAAATCGGATAGACAGAAAATTTCCATCCGAAAATCAAAAGGCATCAAATGCCCTCGCTGCTGGAATTGGTATGATAACATGAATGCTGCCAGCCAGGAATCCCAACTCTGTAAAAGATGTGAGCGGGTGGTAAAGGAGATGAATATTGAGCCTGAATCTTAAGAAAAAATTCTTCGCGGTGACCGGTTTTATCATCATACTGGATCAGATCACCAAATATTTGATAAAAACCAGCTTTGACCTCTACGAAAGAGTGGACGTCATAGAGGGCTTTTTCCAGCTGAAATATGTGAGAAATTCGGGAGCTGTCTGGGGAATTTTTTCCCGGACTCCCCATGCCTTCATCCCCAAAATCATCACCGGCCTGTCCATCATTGCCCTAATCATTGTGGTATATTATTTTTTAAAAATCGACGCTTCCTGCAAAATGGAGCTGCTCTCCTTATCATTTATCATGGGAGGAGCTCTTGGAAACAATATCGATCGAATCAGCCAGGGCTTCGTGGTAGATTTTCTGGAGTTCTTTATCTCCAAATACCACTGGCCTACCTTCAATGTGGCTGATTTTTTCATATCCTCGGGGGTCATACTGCTGATCTTTTCATTCTGGAGAAGCAAATGTCCCTCCCTAAAATAAATTAAGGAGAAAACCATGTGTCCAGTTCTTTTAAAAATCGGCCCGGTCACCATCCACACCTACGGTTTCATGTTTGCCCTGGGAATTCTGTCAGCTATATTACTGAGTTTAAGGCTGTCCAAGAAACAGCAAATTGACAGCAAATTTATGGTTGACCTGATGTTCTACACAGTCATTATCGGCTTGCTGGGAGCCAAGCTGTTTCTTTTCTTCAGCGAAATGAACTTTTACCTGAAAAATCCAGGCCAGATAAAAACCCTGATCACTTCCGGCGGCACATTCTATGGGGGATTGATTCTGGCCATCTTCTTTGCCATCTGGTATATCAAGCGTCATCAACTGAACTACAAGATTATTTGCGATACTGTTGTCCCGGCTCTGGCCCTGGGTCACTTTTTTGGACGCCTGGGATGCTTTTCTGCGGGCTGCTGCTATGGAAGGGCAGCAGCAGATTCGATACTGGGAGTTAAATTCACCAGCCTCTACGCCCACAATCATACCGGTGTTCCGCTGAACACCCCTATTTTTCCCACCCAGTTAATGGAAGCCATTTTGAATCTGTTTAATTTCATCATTCTTTACATCCTGTTTAAAAAGAAAAAATTCCATGGCCAGGTTTTTTCCCTCTATATTTTTAATTATTCGATAATCCGTTTTTTTATTGAATATTTCCGGGCGGATTCAGACAGGGGCTATGTATTCGGTGGCATGACCCATCCTTTTTCCAGTCTTTCTATACCCCAATTGATCAGCATTATCGGAGTCATCGTT
>DAOVIP010000383.1 GCA_030671465.1 Candidatus Aminicenantota bacterium
ATTATGTAAACAAACCGGTAAAGGTCGATGCGGATATCAGTAAAGATCTGCTCCTGACCATATTCACTCCCCACTCGCCCCTGCATGACGGAGCTGTCATCATCGGTAAGAATCGAATCGAATTGGCCAGGTGTTTCTTCCCACTGCCCCCGCTCCTGGAGCTCAGTCCCGGCGGCACCCGCCACCTGGCCGCTATCGGGATTACCCAGCAGACGGATTGTATTGCCATTGTGGTTTCAGAAGAAACTGGAAAAATTTCCCTGGCCGTTAATGGTGAGTTGATCAGGGGATTGGATCGAGAGGGATTGAAAACCAGGCTGGCTCATTACCAGATTTGATCATGAATATAAAAAAGATTCTTTTTAATAACATCGGTTTAAAGCTGACCGCGCTCTTCATTGCCCTGTTTGTCTGGATTCAGATTAGCGGGAAAGAAAGGCTCTATGTGGAGAGGACCCTGGATATTGATGTGGAATACGTAAATGTTTCGGAAAATATCGATGTGAGGCTGGTAAGGCCCGAAAAGGTAAAAATCAAAGTGCGGGGAACCTCCAGTGAAATGAAGAAAGTTATGTCGGAAAACTTCAAGGTCCGAATCGATCTAAGGGGAATCCGGGAAAGTATGCGCCTGAATGTGTTTACCGAGGATTACCTGATAACGCCTGAAGATACCCGGGTGGTTTCAGTTCATCCCAAAATGATCGAGATGAAGGTCGAAGAGTTCATGACCAGGGAAGTTCCGGTCAAAGTTCAGTTTGTCCAGGCCTTCAGTAAAAATGTAAAGGTAAAAGAGGTACGCATTCGACCCCAGAGGGTCAAAATATTCGGATACAAATCCCGAATCCAGTCCATCAACATTATTTCTACGCTGGAACCTATTGACCGATCCAAGGTTACTGAAACAATTACCTTTACACTTGATTTGAAAAAGCGGGAGGAGATCCTAAGATTTGAAGATGTTGAATCGGTTGAAGTGACCATTGTTGTTGAAAAGTATGGCCAGCGGAAATAAAAAGAAACTTTTTGGAACCGATGGGATTCGCTCGAGATTCGGAGAATTTCCCTTTGACCAGCATGCGTTGATAAGCTTTGGCTCCATCCTGGCCAATTTTTGGCAGGGGAAAAAAATCCTGATGGGAAGGGATACCCGGGAATCAGGCCGATATATTGAGAGCACCATTGCTACCGGTATGGCAGATCAGGCTGAGGTTCATTCCTGTGGTGTCATCCCCACCCCGGGGTTATCCTATTTGCTGGGTCATTCCGATTTTGATTATGGTCTCATGATCACCGCTTCCCATAATCCCTTCCATGACAATGGGATCAAGATATTCCAGGCCAATGGTGAAAAGATTTCCGGGGAACTGGAAAGTCGTATTGAGGATGCCTTTTATTCCCGGTATGGAAATGAGAAGCCGGAACGGGAACAGAGCAGGGAGGATCCTATTCGTGATTTACCCCGCGCCCATACCCAGGAGTACAGACAGTTTTTGCTGGATCAATCCGTCGACTTGGATACATTGAAACTAAAATGTGTCCTGGATTGTGCCCATGGGGCAACTTTCGGGATCGCACCCTTGGTCTTTCGTGAAACCGGCCTGGACATGACCGCAACAAACACTCAGCCCGACGGTCGGAATATAAATGATAACTGCGGTTCCACTGATCTTCGGAAGTTGAAAGCCAGGCTTGTATCGGACAAAGCTGACCTGGGGATCGCCTTTGATGGAGATGGAGACCGGGTAATTTTCTTGGACAATCAGGGATTTGAGCTGGATGGGGATTATGCCCTGGTCATGATTTCGGATTTGCTGCTTAATACCAACCCGGACTTTATCAAAACCGTTGTGGGTACGATCATGTCCAACCTGGGACTGGAAATGGCCTTGAAACAGAGGGACATTAAATTGGTCAGAACCGGGGTCGGAGACCGGTTGGTATATGAGGAAATGAAAAAGAGAAATGCGGTCCTGGGAGGCGAACAGTCCGGTCATATTATTCTCAGGGATTTTCAGAAGACCGGGGATGGTATCCTGACTGCTCTCTTGTTCCTCCGGGCGTTAATGATTCTGGATATGAAAATCGGGGATGTGCGCCGATTGATTGTCCCCCAGGCTCAGGTCACCGAAAACATCCCCGTCAAAAAAAAGCGGGAACTTCGAAATTGGGATGAGTTGAACCGATTGATCGATGGATTTTACCACCAGTACGGTGATAATTCCCGGCTGGTCATCAGGTATTCCGGAACCGAATCCCTGATACGCGTCATGATGGAATCCAAACATGAGCAAATAATCAGTGAAAATTTAAATAAATTTGTAGACCTAATAAAGTCAAACATAGGAGAGTAAAATGAGATTAGGGGTTAATGTCGATCACATTGCTACCCTGAGGCAGGCCAGGATGACCAATGAACCGGATCCGGTCTATGCGGCGGCAATTGCTGAACTGGCCGGTGCAGATGGGATCACTGTTCACCTGAGACAGGATCGCCGACATATTCAGGAACAGGATGTTGAGTTGTTGAGAAAAATAGTTAAAACCAAACTGAACC
>DAOVIP010000448.1 GCA_030671465.1 Candidatus Aminicenantota bacterium
TACAGATCCTGATTGATGATTTTAACTTTTATGATTCGATTTTTCTCCATTTCAATGACTTGCAATTGATAGTTATGGAGGGTGATTTTATCCAGTTGGTTGGGTATCCGCCCCAGTTTATAACTGATGAAACCGCCCACAGTCTGATAGTCTTCATCCTCATCTATCTTAATTTTCAGGGTTTCTCCCAGCTCAAAAATATCAGTATCGCCATTGACAATAAAATAATCTTTTTCCTTCCTTATTTGTTCGACATCTTCATCGTATTCATCCTGAATCTCTCCGACGATTTCCTCGATGATATCTTCCATGGTTACCAACCCGGAAACACCTCCGAATTCGTCCACCACAATGGCGAATTTCAGTTTGGACTTTTGCAGAGTCTTGAGCAATTCCAGGATCCGCATGGTCTCCGGGATAAAGAATGCCTTTCTGATAATACTTTTAATGTCGAAGTCAGGTTTATCCAGATAGTTGAAAACATCCTTGGATAAAATGATGCCTTCGATGTTATCGACCCGGCCGGATATGACCGGATAGCGCGATTTCTTTTTGTCGTTGATCATCTGGACCAGTTCATTCAGGCCGATATCAATGGGAATGTAGATCATATCTACCCGGGGGGTCATGATTTCCTTTACCAGGGTATCGCCGAATTCAAGAATACTGGTGAGCATTTCCTTGTCTTCTGATTCAATCAATCCTTCTTTGGTTCCCTCTTCGATGAAAACTTCCAGCTCCTTTTCGCTGAGTTCATCCTGGCTTCCGTTTTTTTCTTCCGGGCTCCGTTTCAGAAAAAAAGAGAAGATAATATTGGCAGGGGAGAAGAAAAACCAGGGCAGGGGGTAGAGGAAAATCAATTTTTTTATAATGATCTCGCGGAAGAAATAGGCGATGGTGTAGAGCAGAAAGTTAAAGGTGAACAGAAAAGCGAAAATCAACAGAGTGATCCGGTGAAGCGGATTGTATAAAAACCGTTCCAGTAATAGAAATGAATAGATGAAAAGGGTGAGCTGCATGAAAAAAGAAAATGCTCCCAGGGAATTCAAAACCAGATCGTATTTTTCCACAAAATCAAATTTATGGATCCACCGGCTTCGAATGTCTTCCATCAAACCGGCCATGGAAACCCTGGAAAAGCTCTTGAAACTGACTTCAAACAGGTAATACAGTATGGTTACGGTCAGCAGTAAAAAGAAGATAAAAAAAACCATTTATGCATAGCCCCCTTTGATATAATATGTCACCGATGAAAAATTTCACTTTATTATTTTCTCAAATATCTATTGTAACATATCGGGGGTTTTTGTAAACCCTGGGAAGGACACCCGGCAGGGTCAAGGAAGAATCGGAGGCCTTGATTGTGGTTTGATATTTATTGGTCAATAGGGTTGAATATGATATAATGAATGCTCGCTCATTAAAGACTGAAAGGTTTCCAGCCTACAAGGAGGCATGGGTTGCCATGAGTAAAAAAAGCAATCAGAATGTTCTGGATGATTATATGAAATCCGGGAGTTTCAGATCTAATTCCTGGCTGTTTTTCGGGGTGGTGGTGTTATTTGTTCTCATATTTTTACTGTTTAAAAACGACATCCTGGAAAAAAACGTGTCCATGGAAGTGTTGAAATCCTCAATTGAAGTTTTTAATATTTCCAGTCAGTGGGTGGTGAAAACGGAAATAGATGATGATGACTTCAAGGGGATTATCCTGGTTCCGGAAATCAACTTCCAGGTCCGGAATAACGGGGAATCTGACCTGAAACATGTATTTTTTTTAGGAGTTTTCAGGTTTCTGGATACTGGAAAAATCATTGGAGAAGGATTCAAAATGACCTTCAGCGATTCATTGAAACCCGGGAGTGAAAGTACTCTGATAAAACTGACATCCCAGCTGGGCTATCGGGCCAGTTCCGCCGAGGCCTTTGAGGAAAACCAGGGAGACTGGCGCAGTTCTTTTGTGGAGGTCTTCATCAAATCCAAAAATTCACAGTTCGCTTTTTTTAAATCATACTATATCAGTCGGAAAATAAAGGGA
>DAOVIP010000331.1 GCA_030671465.1 Candidatus Aminicenantota bacterium
AAGTGAAAGAAATGGCCGAATCCATGGATCCACTTGTGGACTACAAAGAGAAAGGATATAAATTGGAATTGGTGGGCAAAGAGGATATGGAGGGAACTGAAGTTTACAAACTGAAAATGATTAAAAAAGACAACAAAGAAGAATTCTTCTATCTGGATATTGAGAGCGGAATTGAGCTCAAGACCGCCAGTTATGTCAAGCGGGGCGAGAATGAAATTTTAGTGGAGACCCTTTTCGGCGACTACCAGGAAGTGGATGGAATTATGATGGCTTTTCAAATGGAAGTAAAGGCTGACAATCAAACCAGTGTAACCATGACCTTTCAAGAATTCAAATTCAATGAAAAAATGGATGATGACCTGTTTGTGATGCCTCCCAAAAAGGAAGCCGAAAAAACCGGAGAGGAAGATAAATGAACCGCTCTAACCCGGCTTTTTATTTCATTTTTGCGGTTTTTTTCCTGTTTTTAATAGCTGGAAACGCCCAGGAAATAAAATTGGACAGTGCTTCTTTCGGGGGCATCAAGGCCCGGATGATCGGGCCAGCCATCATGAGCGGGCGCATAACCGATATTCAGGCAGTTGAATCGGATCCCCGGATCATCTATGTGGCCACGGCCAGCGGCGGCATCTGGAAATCGGTTAATGGCGGTACCACCTTTAAACAGATCTTCAGGGAGCACACCATGTCGGTTGAGACTATTGCCATTGATCAAAAGAATCCCCAGGTAATCTGGGCTGGAACCGGAGAGTGTAATGTTCGTAACAGTGTCTCAGTAGGTACCGGACTTTATCGAACCACCGATGGCGGCAAAAACTGGACATTTATGGGTTTCAAAGATTCTGAGAGAATCAGTCAGGTTGTGATTGATCCCCGGAATTCAAAAACCGTTTATGTGGCGGTGATGGGCCATCTGTGGAATGCCAATAATGAGCGCGGATTGTACAAGACAACCGATAACGGCAAAACCTGGAAACGAATCCTTTTTGTGGATGAAAACACCGGTTGTGCTGATTTGGAAATGGATCCCAAAAATCCGGAAATCCTTTATGCTGCCATGTGGCAATTCAGAAGAAAACCCTATTTTTTCAATTCCGGAGGGAAAGGCAGTGGACTTTTCAAAACCGTTGATGGAGGCAAAACCTGGAAAAAATTAACCCGGGGATTACCCAGAGGAAACCTGGGTAGAATTGCCATTGCCGTGGCCCCGTCAAAACCGGATACGGTTTACGCCACGGTGGAAGCCAAAAAAAATTCCCTTTACCGCTCCGACAATAAAGGGGAATCCTGGACCAGGGTTAATGATACCATCTCCGTTTCCATGCGGCCCTTCTACTTTTCCCATCTGATTGTAGATCCCCGGGATCACAACCAGCTGTATGTTACCGGACTTTTTTTAGGAACCAGTGACAACGGCGGAAAATCATTCAATTTCGGATTTTTTGGCCGCTATCATTCAGATATTCATGCCCTCTGGGTAAATCCCCACAATTCCAACCAGCTGATCATCGGAACCGATGGGGGTGTTTATATTTCCCAGAATAAAGGGCGGCAATTCGATATGGTTTCCAGTCTGCCGGTTTCCCAGTTCTACCATGTTTATTATGATATGCAGATACCCTACAATATATACGGCGGACTGCAGGATAACGGCTCCTGGTACGGTCCTTCCAAAAGTCATGGTGGCGGTATACAAAACAAGGACTGGCACAATGTGGGTTATGGCGACGGTTTCCATGTGTATCCCCATCAAACCCAGCCCCATATTGTATACTGGGAGTGGCAGGGTGGTCACATTGCCCGAACCAATCAAAAAACCAATGAGACCAAAGATATCCAGCCCTTGCCAACCAGAAAGGGAGAAGCTGATTACCGCTATAACTGGAATGCAGGCATGGCCCTGAGTCCCTCCAATCCGGACGGGATTTACATCGGTGCCCAGTATTTGTTTAAATCAACTGACCGGGGAGATACCTGGAAAAAAATATCCCCTGATCTCACCACCAATGATCACAAAAAACAGCAGCAGTACAAATCCGGCGGTCTGACTGTCGATGATACCACTGCAGAGAATCACTGTACCATCTTTACCATTGCCGAATCACCCAAGGATGCCAATGTCATCTGGGTGGGAACCGATGATGGCAATTTGCAGGTTACCCGGAACGGGGGTAAATCCTGGAAAAATGTGGTGAAGAACATAACCGGACTTCCAGCCTGTACCTGGTGTTCGACGGTTGAAGCCAGTCATTTTGATGCCGGAACCGCATACGTGACCTTTGACGGACATCGAACCGGAGATATGAAATCCTATGTTTATAAAACCATTGATTATGGAAAAACCTGGAAAAGTTTGAAAACTGATAATCTGGAAGGGTATTGCCATGTTATCCGCGAGGATCTGGTGAACAAAGATCTTTTATTTCTGGGAACCGAGTTTGGCCTTTTTGTTTCCATTGATGCCGGCCAAAACTGGGCCCACCTGAAGGAAGCATTACCCAGGGTATCAATCAGGGATCTGGTCATCCATCCCCGTGAACATGATCTGATCATTGCCACCCATGGGCTGGGAATTCAAATCATTGATGATATTACCCCATTGCGCCATTTTAACGCCGAGGTTTTAAATTCCGAGGCCCTGGTTTTGCCTTCCAAAACCGCGATTTTGGAGATCCCGAATATATTCCAGGAATTCCCACCGGATTCCGAATTTATTGGCGACAATCCTCCCGGTGGTGCAGCCATCACCTATTATCTGAAAAAGAGACACATTTTCGGAAAACTGAAACTGGAGGTACTGGATTCCAGCGGAAAGGTCATCCAGACCCTTCCCACCACCAAGAGGAAAGGACTTAACCGGTTGTACTGGGGAATGCGCCTGAAACCACCCAAGGCAGCCGGCGCACCCGGTTTATCCATGTTTGTCTTTCAGGGTCCCATGGTCGAGGAGGGTACTTATACGGCCATGCTTGTAAAAGGGAAAAAACCTTTTCTGGG
>DAOVIP010000454.1 GCA_030671465.1 Candidatus Aminicenantota bacterium
TATTCAAATCTCCGCAGGCCAGACAGAACACACTGGCCAGTGAAGGGAATATCCCATCTTTCCGTTGATATTGATTGTTTACTTGTTCATAAAACTGAGGTTTGCTCCGGGAAATGATCAAAAAATCCTGATCCCCGTCCCGGTCATAATCAAAAAAGATATCCCTTCCCTCGGAGTTGAAGCCTTGGTTTAGCCCCGGTGATTCATTTACCTTTAGTTGGATGGAGCCAACACTCTGATTGGAAAAATAGAGATCCGGACAATCGTCCCGGGCCAGGCAAACCATGTACAGGTCGACCAGAGAACCGTCGGGACCGGGCAGGGGTAAAAAATGCCGGGTCCTCCAGGGCTGGTAGGCAATGCCCACCTCCTCGGAAATATCTTCGAAAACCAGACTGCCGGTCTCGCTTTTCAAATTCTTGTAGAGCCGGTTCTCGCTTCCGATGCCCACACCATCGGCTCCGCCCCCGGCAAAAACCAGGTCTTTATCCCCGTCATTCTCCAGGTCAACGGCCGTGACCCCGTGCCGGTCCATTATAATCCGCTCGGGAAGGGTATCTGAAAAATCCTTGAATTGCGGGCCCTGGCGCAGAAACAGGGAAGGCAGTTCTCCGTGGTTGCCAACCACCAGGTCATCATGCCCGTCATTGTTGATATCGCTTACCGCCACCCCGAAAGTCATCTGAAAGATCTCCAGCCCGGCTTCCCGGGTATGATCATCCAGGCGGATTTCAATTATCTCAGGGACAATGATTTCTTCTTCCTGACAGAAATAAGAACCGAATACCACGGCAGCCATCAAAATGGCCAGTCGACCCAGGTAAAAATATTTTTTCATGGTTTCTTGTAAAATGATTTACTCGGGCTCTATCTCCACCAGGACCACTTCACTCTCAACCGTCTGTCCCGGTTTAACATTCAGCGTTTTAACCACACCCGAATGGCGACACTGGAGCTCGTTTTCCATCTTCATGGCTTCAATGATGATAATCCCGGCTCCGGCCTCCACCTTTTCACCAGGTTCAACCAGGATTTTGACCACCCGGCCGGGCATGGAGGTTTTGATGATCTCAGGGCCGGAAAGATCCAGGCTGGAACGCACCCGGCGCATGCGCATTTTCCGTTCATCTAGTACTTCAATATTGAAATATTGGTTTCTGAAATTCAACTGAACCATATCGCCATCAAAGGAATATGAGATATCATAAGACCGGTTATCGATGAGTAATGAAATCAAATCATTTCCGCAGTGGTAGGCCTCAATTTCATGACATTTCCCGTCAATTTTTATTTCAAAAAGATGTGCTTTCAGGAGGGTAATTTCAAGTTCCCGTTCCTGTCCATTCAGTACGGTGGTATACTTCATCTGGGAACCTTCCAGGTTCTGTTTGAATATTTCCAGGGAGACAATTTCTTCCCCTCACCCCAAGAGTCCGTACTGGTCTTTTTCCCGTTGAGCAGATTCAAGACCGCAGCAGCGGAAAGGGCAATGGTTTCATCTCCCTTTCCGGTGGACTGGAGCAGTTCATGCTGAAAATGTTCAATAAACAGGGTATCATAGTCCCCGGATTGAAAACCGGGGTGTTGTAGTATTTTTCGAAGATAGGATATATTAGTGCGTATTCCCAGCAGGCGAAATTCTTCCAGGGCCCGCAACATCCGGTTCAGGGCCTGGTTACGGTCTGTTCCCCAGGTCACCAGCTTGGATATCATGGGATCGTATTCCATGGGAATGGTATAACCGCTGTAAACCCCTGAATCATTTCGAACACCCGGACCTCCCGGATCGGTGAGCCCCTTGATCAATCCCGGGGAGGGTAAAAAATCACAGGTCGGGTCCTCGGCATAGATCCGACACTCCAGGGCAGCTCCCCTCCGGGCTACCGGATCCGTGGAGATTTTTCCCCCCTGGGCAATATGAATCTGCTGCTTAACAATATCGATACCA